>CAUJKL010001077.1 GCA_963204995.1 Planctomycetota bacterium
CCGATGGATTCTCGGTCGTGCATTTTCATGGCAACGGCGAGGCCGTGGCAGATTACGTTCCGGAACTTTCTGATGAACTCGCCAAGCTCGGGCTCAACTCGCTGTTCGTCGAGTATCGCGAGTACGGCGGTTCGACCGGTGAAGCACAGCTAGTGGCGATGCTGGGAGACGGCGAGGCCGCGTTGGCAGCCGCGCACATCGCGCCGGAAAAGGCGATCGTCTTCGGCCGATCGATCGGTTCGCTGTATGCTATTGAACTGGCACACCGTCAGCCCAACATCGCGGGCTTGGTTATCGAGAGCGGAATTGCCGATGCGGCAGAAAGATTTCTCGCCTACGCTGATCTGGCGTCCGCTAATCTCGATGAGGCGGTGGTTCTGGCGGAAGTGAGAAAGCACTTCCACCACAAGGCAAAACTGTCTGGCTACCAGCGGCCGTTGCTGGTGCTGCACACCGAGCATGACGGCTTGATCGATATCTCGCACGCCGAGCGAAACTTGAAGTGGGCGGCCAGCACTCAGAAACGTCTAGTCCGCTTCTCGCGAGGCGATCACAATTCGATCATGGCCTGGAATTGGGACGAGTACCTCCAAGCAATCGCCAGCTTTGTGAAGAGCTTGTGAGTTGGTGGTGACCGAATACTGCGAGGTCATCGATTGAGCCAAGCGAGAACGACTTTCGTCACTTCGGCACGTTCTCGCTCCCAATGCAATTCGTGGTAGAGGCCAGGAAATGTGTGTAGCGTGCAAACGTCACACGCCCGTTGTGCGAACTCGATCGTGGCATCGACGGAAGTGATCGGATCGGCGGTGCCGTGCATCAGTAGCGTGGGGAAGGTGAGTTCAGTGGCGTGGTCGAGTGCCCATTGGCCAGCGTCGAGCATGGCGACCGCAAGTCTCGCCGAAACTAAATCGTGAACCAACGGATCGGCTTTGTATTCGGCGATGAAAGTGGGGTCGTGCGAAAGACCTTCTGCTTGGACGCCAGTCCGAAATCGAAACGATGGGTAAGTGCGTCGCAGGAGTCTCGCGGCAATCTGCTTCCAGCGCGATGGCGGATGCGTGGGCAGAAGTAGTGGGCTCGAAGCAATGATGCCGGTCACGTCCGGCTGGCGTCGGAGCGCGAGATTCAATACGAGATTGCCGCCCAGGCTCTGGCCGAACAGGTATTTCGGCAAACCCATGTCTCCGGAAGTCATTTCGGCGATCAGACTCTCGATGTCATCGAGCAGGATCTCGTAGCTTGGCGCATCACCGCGCTTGCCTCCAGTCTGACCGTGCCCGCGCTGGTCGTACGCGACAACTCGAAATCCGGCCTGGACGAACTGTCTCGCAAACTGTCCGTATCGACTTGAATGTTCGCCCAGTCCGTGGACGATGCCGAGAGTGCCGCGAAGTTCGGTGACGGGCGTCCAGGATTGAGCGAACAGCGACGTGCTGCCCTGCAATTCGAAGGTGCTATGCCTGGCGGAAATCGTCGATCTCCAGTGGTTTGTAGAACGGGCGAATAGTTGTGGCGAGGCATTCCCTGGGAGAGGCTGTGAAAAATCGTGGGATAGGCTTCCAGCCTGTCATTTTCCCCATATTTTTGACAGGCTGGAAGCCTATCCCACCAATAAAATCATAGCCTCGGAGGGTGAGTTGCATGAACGCCGACCAGTAAACTACCAACTCGCGTCGTGAAGCAACACATTCCGACCGTAAATTCTTTAGAAGACATATCTTGCCAACCGATTGCGTTACGAATAGAGTTACGCGCTGCGGCCCAATTGAAGTCGCAGCACTCCCACCCCTCAGCAGCGACTCGTATGAAACGGTGTCCTGTACTTCTTCACTTGGCATTGATTACCGTCGCGCTATTTGCCGACGATGTAAAGCTCATTGCCCAGTTGCCTTTGAACGGTGGGGTTGAGTCGTCCGTCGCCGTTCAGGCGGAGACTTCTACCCCGCTCAGAGCGATTCGGCTGGTCGATGCCGAAGGAGCGCTGGCAGAAGTAGCTCGGAGCGGCGGGGCGAATCGCGATGCCACAGCGAAACCATTCTCCGAGCTTCCAACGCCGCTCAACGCGGTGTGCGCGGGCATGGCCGCTAACTCTAGCACGCTGCCTCCTGGCGATTCTTCTCTCGTGTCACAGCACACCCGGTTGCAGATCTAGCGATTAGCTTCTGCACCCGTTTGTCTGACTGCGCGATGCTCGCGCGGTACGTGCTGCAAATCAGTTAGTCGGTTGCGCGATTTTCATGCGCAACCATTCACATGAGTCGAGTAGATCGGGCTGTAGCTCTAGTCGAGTACGGCTGCGCGATCCTCCCAGGAAGAAAGGTAAATCAAGATGAGCCAGAAAAAACTCAATGCGTCGCATGCGAAAGGTTCCAATCCGACACAACCAGCGACGAAATCGTCGTCTGAACGATCACTACACAATCAGAACGTCCGTGGCGTTCACGCGATGCGCGAAGGCAACATCGACGAGGCCGTCAGCATCTTGCGTTCTCTGGTCATGCCGCCGGGATGTACTTGGACGCGACCGGATGCTCCGAACATGTACAGGCGGAACTTCGCCACTGCCTTGTTGCTTGCAGGGCATCCGTCGGGATGCTTGGAGTTGTTGGCGGAGATGCGCGACGAGCAGCATCCTCGCGTCCAAGAACTGCGAGCGGCGATCAAGCGTTGGGAGAAGACGCTATCGTTCTTTCAATGGCTGAATTGGCGGACCGGATGGATCGAGCCAGCGAACCGTCCAGTTACGCTCGACTTTGTCCCCGGCGAGATTGAGGGAGAGTTACCGCGACCAGGAACGACTCAAAGCTCGTCGACAAGTTTGCCACTGACTACGGCGATGTGAAATGGATTTCTACAGTCAAGTGCGCGGAGTTCGAATCGCTTCGCAGGAATAAGTTGATGAGTAAAACTTCCAGAAAGCAGCCCTTCTTTCAACGCTTCGCGTGGTTGATCCTGACTGGAGTCGCCTTAGCGACGCCGGTGGTGTTCTTCGGTGCGGGCAAGGCGGTGAGCAGCAACAGTAATAAGGTGGAGGACTGGTTGCCGGCGGGGTTCAAGGAGACCGGCGAACTCGGCTGGTTTCGCGAGCGGTTTGTTGGCGACCAATTCGTCATCGTGAGTTGGGAAGGTTGCGAGTTGGGTGGGCGACGCCAGCGTGACGGCGTGGTCGATGACCCGAGAATTGAGCAACTCGCGTTGCTGCTGGTGCCCGAAGGCTCCGTGACGTCATCCACTGAATCGCAAGGTTCGACCGGAATGAATTCCGGTTTACGAATGGTGCCCGAAGGCTCCGAGGCGTCGTCCATGGATTCTGGTATGGAGCGAACGAGTAGCCGGTATAGCCACTACTTTAAGTCGGTGATGACCGCTCGGCGGTTACTGAATCAATTAACCGCCGAACCCAATGGTGTGCCGTATGACGAGGCGGTGGCGCGGCTGACTGGATCGTTGATCGGCCCTGACGGAAAGCAAACTTGTCTGATTGTGACGCTCAGCGATGCTGCGATCTCGGACTTCAAAGGCGCGATCGCTCGCGGGAACACGCGGTTGATTGGACGAAAACCGCAGGGGGCTTTGTTCGGCGCCTTGCAGGAGTGCGGTATCGATATCGAGACCGTTCGCATGGGCGGTCCGCCGGTGGACAATGTGGCCATCGACGAGGAAGGCGAGCGGACGCTCATCCGGTTAGCCGGCTTGTCGGGGCTGCTGGGGCTCGGCTTAGCTTACTTCTCTTTGCGTAGCATCAAGCTGACGTCGATCGTCTTCGGTTGCGGTATCTTAAGCGCGGCGGCAGCCTTGGCGAGCATTTGGTTTACGGGTGAGAGGACCGACGCGGTCGTGTTATCGATGCCCGCGCTTGTCTATGTGCTGGCGATCTCCGGGGCGGTCCATTTGATCAATTACTACCGCGATGCCGTGGACGAAGGCGGGCTGGTCGGTGCGCCGGATCGAGCCATCGCTCATGGCTGGAAACCCGCACTGCTTTGCTCCGTGACGACCGCGCTCGGCCTGCTGTCGCTCTATTCGAGCGAGTTGGTGCCGATCCGAAAGTTCGGCTTGTACTCCGCGCTCGGCGTGATGCTGATGTTGATCACGTTGTTTCTCTACTTGCCAGCAGCCTTGCAAATCTGGCCGGTGCTTCCACGGTCTCGAAAGGCACCTGCGGGCGATCCGAGTGAGCTAGCTCAAACTTCTAGCTTGTCGGGCATGACACTATTTTGGACCCGCTTTGCCGGTTGGATTATCAAACATCACCTCGCGGTTTCTCTCGGTTGTGCATTGGTGATTTCCGCAATTGGATTTGGGCTGACGCGAGTGCGCACTTCCATCGATCTAATGAAGTTATTTGATGGCGACGCTCGTATCCTTCGCGATTACCGCTGGCTGGAGGCGAATGTTGGCAGGCTGGTTCCGATGGAGATTGTGTTGCGGTTCGAGAGCGACACGTTGCGTAACGCAGACGACCCGAGCGGCCGCTACATCGACTTTTCGTTGCTCGATCGTCTGGAGCTGGTGAGCGCCTTGCAGCAAACCATCGAGCAACGGTTTGGGGGCGGTGGTCAAGACGTTATCGGCCCATCGATGTCGGCGGTAACATTTATTCCGCCGTTGCCAGTACAACGGTCAGGAACTTCGTCGGTGATTCGGCGCAGTATTACCGAGTCGAAGATCGAAGCGAGTTACAGCGACTTGCTGAGCAGCGGCTATTTGCGGATCGACCCGGTCGATCAGGCCGAGCTTTGGCGAGTGAGCATCCGCGTAGCGGCATTTCAGGACGTCGACTATGGCTTGTTCTCGGATACGTTGCGGCAAGACGTCGATCCGCTGCTGGAGGCTTTTCGTTTGCGGCGGCAGATCCTCGCGAGTATCGCGTCGACCCGTCCAGACAACAGCTATGCGGGAGCTACCGTGCTGTGGTGGAGTCAAAGCGATGCCTCGGAGGAACAGACGTCGTCGGAGCCGCAGCAGGCTGTGCTGGCAACAACGCTTCGCGGCTTGCTGCTCCGTGACCGCGTCCGACTCGTCGAGCGGCACCAAGATGTGGCGGAAGTGACTCTGTCGCAACTCGACCAGCTAAAGCAGTGTGACAGTTTAGTTCTCGCTGGGACGGTGTCCTCCCCGGACGCCCAAATGATTCGCGATGTAATTCCGCAGCTCGTCTGCCTGCAAGAGCCGGACAAAACGATTGTCGAGGGCGCGCGCGTGCAAGTACTTCCACTCGCCGAAGACACCTCGGTGTCGACCGTTTACACCGGCGTCGTGCCGATCGTTTACAAAGCGCAACGCGCGCTGTTGGACAGTCTGATCCAAAGCACGTTCTGGTCGTTCGTAACCATTCTACCGTTGCTGATGTTCGTATCGCGTGGAGTCGCAGCCGGCTGCGTGGCGATGTTACCCAACGTTCTGCCGGTGTTAGTGATCTTCGGCGGTATGGGCTGGCTTGGGCTTTCTGTCGATATCGGTTCAATGATGTCGGCCAGCATTGCCTTGGGGGTCGCAGTCGACGACACGATTCATTATTTAACGTGGTTCCGTGAGGATTTGAATCGGTCAGGCGATCGGCATCAAGCGATACTCACCGCGTATCAACGTTGCGCAACACCGACTCTGCAAGCGGCACTCATCAGTGGCTTGGGATTGTCGGTGTTTGCCTTCAGTACCTTCACACCAACGCAGCAATTCGGCTATCTGATGTTGACGATCTTGCTGGCGGGAGTGGTTGCCGAGTTAGTGATGCTGCCCGCAATCCTGGCTGGCCCGTTGGGCTGGGCCTTCCGGCCAACGAAGCCGAATCCCGATGGTCCCAAGTTGCCGGGTGTAATTCCGCACCCGACGAAGGCCCGAGTCTCGAAAACTAGTTTGACACTTCATCAATAGGAGCTATCTCATGTTTGGCGTTGGACACACAGAACTCATGGTAGTTGCGTTTGTGGCCTTGATTCTATTCGGCAACCGTTTACCGAGCGTCATGCGGAGCCTGGGCCAGAGCGTTAACGAGTTCCGCAACGGTTTGCGCGCTTCGGACGAGCCGTAGTCGAGCCTGAGCCTCAAGGCTACATAATCTCTTACATCTGCTAATGCTTGATGGACGATACACTCTTAGCTTGGCTGAAAATACTCTTTGGCTTCGTGGTGCTCGTGAGTGGTGGCGAGTTGCTGGTCCGAGGAGCGTCGCGATTGGCGACGGCCCTGCGGATCTCGCCCTTAGTCATCGGCTTGACCGTGGTTGCCTTTGGCACCAGCGCTCCGGAATTAGCGGTCTCTGTGCAGGCGGCACTGGCAGGCAGCGGTGACCTGGCGATGGGAAATGTTGTCGGCAGCAACATCTTCAACGTCTTGTTCATTCTTGGGCTCTCCGCGATCATTGTTCCCTTAGCGGTTTCCAGCCAGTTGATTCGCTGGGACGTGCCCGTGATGATTGTGGCGTCGCTGCTGGTTCCAGTTTTCGGCTGGGACGGCGACATCAACCGCTTCGAAGGGGCGATTTTGTTCTGTGGAATCGTCGCGTATACCGTGTGGTGTGTCCGGAAAAGTCGGCGGGAGAACCGCGCGGTACATGCCGAATTTGCTCAGGAATGGCCCAAGGCGAGCGACCACTCTCGCAAGTGGATATCGAATTTAGTGCTAATCGTTGTCGGCCTGATTTTATTAGGCGGTGGATCGCGATTGTTGATCGATGGTTCGGTGACGATCGCGGAGAGCTTGGGTGTGAGCGAATTGGTCATTGGTTTGACGATCGTGGCGGCCGGAACATCACTGCCAGAAGTCGTTACGTCACTCGTCGCAGCGATGCGCGGCGAGCGTGATATCGCCGTCGGCAATGTTGTCGGGAGCAACATCTTCAATATTCTGAGTGTACTCGGTTTGTCGAGTGTGATCGCACCAGGCGGGATTGAAGTCAGCGCGGCGGCGTTACAGTTCGATATTCCGGTGATGATTGCAGTGGCCGTAGCTTGCTTGCCGATTTTTTTTACCGGCCACGTGATCTCGCGCTGGGAGGGAGGGTTGTTCTTCTTCTACTATCTGGCCTACACCACTTATCTCTTGCTAAATGCCACGAACAACGACCTACGCTACATCATGCGTGACGCAATGCTTGGATTCATAATCCCGCTGACCTCTGTCACGCTGGTGGTTATGGTTCGGCGGAGTTTTCAACAAAGGAATTCATTTAGTTCCGAGCGGAAACTTCGAGAAGTGGGCGATTCAAAGTGACTTGGTTTCCGAATGCCTAGCAGGCAAGACGGCAATGAACTTCGCCGCCCTCCGAATCGAGCGGCCAACATCCTCACCTGCTGGACTTCCACGATTTGCGGCGACCAGAGTGCATTGGGTTCTGGCTGACCATGATCGTCGCCTCTTGCGTGGGCTTTCTGCCGAGACAAGACGACCGACAGCAGAGGGCGGGGTGCTGGGTGAAGCGTCTTTCTCTTGAAGAAACTTAGCAGATTTTTGCTTGTGGTAGTTTTCACGCCACCGAAACCGCGTAGAATCATCGCTCGTCAAGTTTTTCACTACTACTCCCAAGACTCATCAACGAAACAAGCGTGGCAATATGATGATCGAACGACAACAGCCTTGGTATCGTGAGTTAACTCGTTATCACTGGTTCGTGCTGCTGGTAGCGGCACTTGGTTGGATGTTCGACTGCCTGGATCAGCAATTGTTCATTTTGGCTCGACCAGCCGCGATGAAGGAGTTAGTCGTCCCGCAAGAGACGCCCGAGGCAACAGCACTGGAGATCAAGAAGTGGGGTAACTATGCAACGTCCATCTTCCTGATGGGCTGGGCGACGGGCGGCTTGTTCTTCGGCGTGCTGGGAGACCGCATTGGCCGAGCCAAGACGATGCTAATCACGATCTTAATGTATTCGGCATTTACGGGGCTGAGCGCGTTTTCGCGAGGCGTGTGGGATTTTGCGTTCTATCGGTTTCTGACGGGCTTGGGGGTCGGTGGCGAATTTGCCGTTGGCGTAGCGCTCGTCGCGGAAGTGATGCCGGATAAAGCGCGACCGTACACCTTGGCCCTGTTGCAAGCTCTCTCCGCAATCGGCAACATCGCTGCCGCGTTAATCAATCTCGGCCTGGGGGTCGCCGAAGAAGAAGGGCTCGTGACCAGCCCGTGGCGAGTCATGTTTTTGATCGGTGCGGTGCCAGCT
>CAUJKL010001078.1 GCA_963204995.1 Planctomycetota bacterium
AGATCAAACGTCCACGTGGTCTTGACGCTGGCATCCACAATCGGTTTCTGTGTGACGATGTCTTGCTGTTGCAGCACGACGTCGCCCATCAAGCGGCGCGATTCGCGTTTGCCGCCGATATACGCCACCCAGCTCAATCGCCGATTAGCGAAGCGGCTGCTATAACTCGCGTGATTCTTCAGGACGCTCCAATTTCCGAAGACGATCCGCAACGCATAGTCCCTGATTTGTTCGATCTCTTTGACCTGATCGCGATCAGCTCCGGTTTCCCAGTTCCAATCGCCCTTGGTGGTGTCGACACAGGTCTGATCGTCAAACTGAACTGCCCACGGGCAGGCCGGGAACGTGGAAGGAACTTTCTCTTCCTGCGAGTTCCATTGGACCGACGTTCCCATCACCAGTTCGTCCGCGACGTCAGGAGCAAGATCCTCTTGGGTCTCGTCCTTCGACTCCCGTCCCTGTCGGAATTCAGCCTTCGCCAAGACGCCGAGGCTCCCATCGCCCGTGCAGTCCGCAAACAGCCGACTTGTGAATCGCAACCTCTTTCCCGTCCGAATATCTTGTCCGATCACCGCAGCGATCCGGTCACCATCCATTTCCACTTCATTGACGTGCGTATAAAGAAACAGGCTCAAATTGGTTTCGGCCAGCACTGCGTTCAGCTTCTTATCATCTTCATAGTTGGACTTGGGACCGGCATTGTGTTCTCTCTTTTCAGGATGAAGCTTCACCAGATCCAACACGGTGGCGTTTCTCGGCCAATCCGGATGCTTCTCTGCATCCCACATGGTCCAATGCCCCACGGGGCTGATCTCATCGACCAGATTCCCCAGGTTTGGATAGGGCTGTTGGCGGATCAGCCCGGACAAGCCGACGCGCACCTCGGAACTGTTGTTGCCTCCCAGCACGGGCCTGTCCTGGATCAACGCGACGCGGCAATCCGCGCGGGCCGCACTAATGGCTGAACAGATTCCCGCAATTCCTCCGCCAACAACGACGAGGTCATATTCACCGCCATCCGCGGGCAACTCCGCGTGGCCCAGAAGCTGACGACGATAAGCCATCATCTCCGGCAGTTTGCTGGGCGGAACAAGACTCTGATCCGTGGTGAACAGGATTGCATCGCAGCGACCGTTGAATCCCGTTAGATCATGCAGTGCGAGCGTGCTGCGCGGTCCCGCGATCTCGATCGTGCCACCATCTTGCCAATGCCAATCGCTGCCTTCCGTTCCAAACACGGTACTCAGTGGTCGACCGTCAATCAACAATTGGAATTTCCCCGGAAATCCTTGAGCACGCATCGCGGGCTTCGTCTCGGACGTCTTCCAAGGTCCGGCCCAGTCCCGAGTGCGAACCCATACTCGATATTCACCCGAACCGTTGAACTCGACATTCGTGACGGCATCGCGAACCGGCACTCCCAGACCATGTGCCATCAAGTAAGGCGATCCCATATGATCCATGGACTGCTGATCGATGACCCACCCGCCTCGATCTGTAAAACTCTCCGCGTCGACCAAGATCGTCTCGCCCAACAGGCTGGCCGTGCTCCCCCACAACATCAACAACATGACACATCCACCTTTCTGCAATTTGGTTTTCGCACTCAGCAAAAGAGGCTGTGTTTCGGGTCGGTTCGGAATCTTCGTCATGGCGTTGTCTCTCCTCTAGTCTCGCTGAGGCACGGTGCGGATACAGGTCTAAGCTGACGCTCCGCCGATGTGCAACTCGGCCGCACCGCCTTGAACTCCCGGCAGCATTAGCAGAACGGTCGCGGCGAGGCCCGTTAGTATTCGGTAATTCGGACTCAACGTAAAATGCATCATTGGGCTCCTACATATAGTGCGTACAACTTTACATCACCTTCATTTGGCAATGATACTCGCAGAGCAAACGGCTTGCCTGCTGGAATCGGTCTCGACCAAACAACTTCTGTCCGCGTGCCCGCTGTGGAAACGATCGCCGAGTTGTCACCTGAATAATTCGGCATCGCCCGATCGAACTCGTCCAGCAATTCAACGGTCAGCGGTGCGTCGTTGCTGACGCCTTCGACATTAACAAAGATCTTCGCGGCGGCCGTCGTGGTGATGGGTGCGGTCACGACGTGTGCAGGCGAATCCGCAACCTTGCGAGACAAGTAGCCGAAACCGTCTCGTCGCATGGTGGCGAGACCAATTTCCATGTTCTGCAACTTGCCGCCCGTGTCCCAGTGGGAATACCACATCATCGTGCGATCGCCTACGTTGACAAACGCGTGACCCTGAAGCAGCGCGATGCTGTCCCATTCGACTTCGGCTCCACGCGCGATAACTTTGTGGTCGGGCAGCGGTTCGCGGAAGTGAATGCCGTTGTTACTCACGATCAACCCTAGATCAATGGCTACCCCTTGGTTCCAGTAGTTGCCGTCCTCCGGCTTCTTCTCGGCATCCTGCCACATGCCGTAGAGACCAACGAGAACGTTACCGCGATTCCACAGACCGGCTCCCATGTGAGTCTGCTGCCCGGTAATCGGCGTTGCGGTCAACTGGCCCGGTCTCGCAAAGGACGTCGCTTTGGCACGCGACCAGTTCACGAAGTCCGGCGAACGATAGGTGAGCATGACTCGACCAATGTCGCTGCCATCCATCCGCCACGACCACGGTGAAATCAGCTGTCCGGGCGCGTAGTAGAAGTTGCCAAACCGATAGATCCCCGAGACTTCAAACCGTTCGCCGCCGGCGTTCATCGGGCGGTCACCAATGACATTCCAGCTCAATCCATCCGGACTGGCTGCGGCGATGAACGCACCCCAGCGCCGTTCATTCGGACCAATGCCGCTGCGGCCGCCGCGGACATCTTCGAACGGTGGATGCGCGATGTAAACGCACTTGTAACGCCGCTGCGGATCGGGATCATGAGGCTCGTGAATGACGGACAGAAAGTCGTTGACCTTCGCCAGCGACGGCACTTCGGATTCAATCCGGCAGATGTTGTTGCGTGTGTTCCCGTTGAATTCGACGAGTCCCAACTCCGGTTTGGTCCAGGCAATCCCATCGTCACTTTCCGCGTAACACATTGGTCGCCACCAGCCGGGTGCCTGGCCAGCCTTGATCTCCGTTTCGAACATGCCCAGATACCACATGCGAAACTTCCCGCCGATGTGCAACACGCTGCCGTAGAGAATCGCGTGTCCGTGATCGGGTGTTCCCTCCGCTCCGCGGCGCAGCACGGGGTTGGCTGGATGTTTCTGAGCAGACACCGGTGTGACGGCGACGTTATCGCGCCACGGTATCGCATGGTCGTCGAACGAGAACAGTACCGCTTCATCGACGTTCGGACCGCCATCCACCGAGACCTGCCCGCGAGATTCCTGGCCGATTACAGACAAGACCAGCGTTGCCGCCACCATGGTACGGAGTACGCGTTGTCGCCACCGTCCTTCGCCAGCGTTCGTTGCGTGATGCGATTTCTCGTTTGTCATCGTTGTTCACTTCTCTTGGATGTCGATCACATTCAGTAATCGTTCAAGGATCGTTTCTGGATCTAAATCTTTCTGTTGGCAGAGATATCGAAGCGACTTACCTCCGCAGCTTGTGTCGATCCCCAACTCATCAAACACGGCCGCCGATGCGGGGTGGTCAATGAGCCAATCCGGAACGCTGGTATCCAAATCAGAGTTCATATTGCTGTGCTGATGGAGACAGTTTTTCGTGTCGTCTTGCCGGCGTTCACGGATAAATGATCTTGATGTAGTCGCTGGCGTACAGACGCAGTGCGAACTTCGCCAATCCTTCGCTCCTATCATTGGTCACCTGCAACGCGGACATGCAATCGCGCGGTTGCGGTCACGCCGTCCTTGCGACGCCGCTCCACGCGGACGAGATAATCGCCCGGTTGATGATACGTGTGCTGCGTGATGGCGTAACCGTCTTCCGCATGCGGGTCGGAGTTTCCATCCGATTTCACGATGACAGGCTCCGTTCCGTCGCCGAAGTCCCAGGCTTCGTGCCCGTCCTGGTTTCCGAAGGAGCGAACTTTGAAAGTAATCGGCTCGTTGACTCGGTTGTCAAACGTCGGCCAATAGGTGGCATGGAGTCCCGGCACGTACAAATCCGGTTGCTGTGGGTCGAGCACGTGGACATCAGCGAAGTCATAGTCAACGTTGCCCGCCTTGTCAGTCA
>CAUJKL010001079.1 GCA_963204995.1 Planctomycetota bacterium
TGCTGTCGACATCACGACGGATTCGTTTTGTTCCGAACGCAAGTTTTCACGGCACCGCCTCGTTCTCGTTTCGAGCTTGGGATCAATCGGCAGGAGCAGTTGGCGGTCGCGCCGATACAACGGTGACCGGAGGCACGAGCGCGTTTAGTACGGTGCAAGAGAACGCGACGATCACGGTCGTTCAAGTCGATGATCTTCCCACCTTGGACAGAATACCAGCGGTAATCCTCGATACAACGGTGAAGTCGCATGACATAGCTCTGTCGGGCATTTCGGACGGTGATGAAGGCGAAGAATTCCTCTCGATTGTCGCGACCAGTAACAATCACGATATACTTCCAGATCCAACGGTCACATACTCGTCACCTGACGCGACGGGCACTTTGCACCTGGCACCGATCGCGACGGCACCCGGTTCCGCGCTCGTTACCGTCACGGTGCGCGAAGCGGACGGCGACTCGTCCACGCGAACATTTCTGGTAAGCATCGGTGAGGACGGGAAGGTTTGGCAGAATGCTGCGAACCCGCGTGATGTCGACAATAGTGGATTCGTGGTTCCGCTGGATGTGTTGCTCATCATTAACGAACTGAACAATCCGAAGTTCCGAGACGCGTCGGGCCGCTTGCCGCTGCCACCACCAGAAGGATCGCCGCCTCCGTACTTTGACGTGAATGGCGACGCCTACGTCACGCCGCTGGATGTGCTGATCGTGATTAACTTCATCAACAACACGCCCAATGGTGAAGGGGAAGCTGCGACGGATCAAGCTCTTGTCGATTTGAACACGGCCATAGCGCCGCCCATCTTCGTGCCGGATCGTGAGGAACACGAGCTCCTAGGAATGCAAAGTCGCGCCGATAACTCTGCGGCTGGCAACTTCGATGTGCCGCAACTGGGGCTGTCGCAACCGGTAATCAAGTCGAACGAAGCGAACGCCAGAGATCGATGGTTCGCGGGGCTTGCAGATTCCGAAATCGAGCTCTTGCTCTTCATCGACATCGATGACTTCTCGTAGAATTGAGCGTTACTCGGACGTGAACCCTACGGGGTCGGGAGTTTTTTTCGGCCAGCGTCGTATCAACTTAAAAACGCTTCCTCCGAAAAAGACTCCCGACCCCCCTCACGGTTCAGCGCAACACGAACAGATAGATCCCACCGCCGATTGCACCAACGATGGCGACGATGGCAACGAGAATCCAAAGGTTAAAATCCGCTCCGGATATGCGAACTTTATGGCCGCATTTGGGGCACTTGCACCCCGCGTCGTAGAAAGGTTTCGCTCCACCCTTATGGCCGCACGAATCGCATTCCAGTTTTTCCCACTCACCGCACACGGGGCACTTGCCGGGAGTCTCGTACCTGCTGAAATCGCGATCACATTCTTTGCATGTGTAAATTGGTCTGTCCTCCCGAGGCATCAACCGAACTGCTCGTGGCAATTTTCCTCAATACAAGTCTATCTGGAAACGCGTTGACCAGATAGAAGCAAAATGTGGAGTGCTGTGACTTGTCACAGCTTTCATTTGCGGCGCAGCCGCTTTTGTCTTGCCGTGTGGATTGTGGATTGGCACAAATCGGAAAGCGGCCGGGCCGCAAAAGGCGAAAGCGGCGACAAGTCGCCGCACTCCACATTGCTAACGAACGCCCAATAGAAGCAAAATGTGGAGTGCTGTGACTTGTCACAGCTTTCGTTTGCGGCGCAGCCGCTTTTGCCTTGCCAGATGGATTGGCACAAATCGGAAAGCGGCCGAACCGCAAAAGGCGAAAGCGGCGACGAGTCGCCGCACTCCACATTGCTAACGAACCGCCCAATTGTTCGCCCGTAAGTACAGATGCCCATCTTCCGCACCAATCACCAAGTCAGGCCGTCCGTCGTGATCCCAGTCGACAACCGTTGGACTTGTCGTATGGCCCGCGAGTTTTGTCTCGTCGACAGAGCCCTCATCGTGGAACGTCCACGGACTCTCCTTCGTCGAGATGTTGCGCAGGAAGTTGACGCTCGTGCTGTTGACGAGTAAGTCGACTCGCCCGTCCCCATCCCAATCCGCGAAACAAAACTTGCGGCGACCGCTTCGTCCGGCTTGTTCCGCGTTCAACCGTAACGGCTTTCCAGCCGCATCACGGAAGATGCGTTGACCGGCAGCAAGTCGCAACTTGTCGCCGTTTCGAGAGCGCCGAAAGAATGATAAAAAACCTTCGTGATCGAGCATGACGAGGTCATTCAATCCGTCGAGATCCAGGTCAATCACAACAGGCGTCGTACGCCATTGCGTGCTGAGTTCATTGCCGTTCGGCTGCCACCAGTTCCACGCCGGGTGTGGCGCTGTCGAACCGGCAGGCCAGTCGACCTCGATGGGTTTTGCCGTCGTGAGTTTCGATGAACCCGTTGTTCCGGCATTGCGATACCAAATCACTTTGCCCCAGATCGAATTGACGACCAAATCGCGCAGACCATCGTGATCCCAATCCGCGACGCTCAACGTTGTGTATCCCCACTTGGCTTCGCAGGGGCCTTGGATCGAACCGTTGCTGCCGGCTTGAATGCGAATCGTCTCGCCATCTGCGGCGAGCAGTTGTGGCTCGGACCAGGCCGGCGGATTGCCGCCATCCAGGTTCTCGATCAGCGCGATGTAGCCTGCCGAATTCCCACACACAAGATCTTCATCACCGTCGTCATCCCAATCGACGCTGACCGGTGTTACCAAGGCACCGAACTTGGCGAAGTGAGCCTCCTGCCGAAAGTATTTTGGCGGCAGGAATTGGGGACTGCCATCCACGATCTGGCCGGTGTGTTCAACCAACGCGACGCGACCGTCTTCGTCCCCCACGATCAGATCCACGTCGCCATCGCCATCCCAATCGATGGCTGTCGGGACGATCATCTGCAAGTCCATCTTGATCGTGTGGCCGTCGTGTTCGAGCTTACGTGCCGACGCGTACTGCGGCTTGATCCGTGTTCCAATGTTCTCAAAATAGTTAAAACTGTCGATGAACTCGCCACACAACAAATCGAGATCGCCATCTCCATCGAAGTCCGCAAAGTTCGGCGATGGCATTCCATAAACGTCGACGGGCTTACCGTCGGCCTGTACTTTCACGGGCTCGTCATAGCTGGGTTTTTCGCTGGTCCCGAGGTTTCGCAGCACATAGACAAATCCATGCAGCGGCCCGTTCGTCCAGTTGCCGTCGGCATCGTAGGCATTGTCCCAACCGTAATCGGTCCAGTCGCCAACACCAACGATGACATCGACGGCTCCGTCGCCATCGTAGTCGGCGTAACGCCAAATATTCTGCCGCACCTTGTTCGGATGGATATTGGTTTTATCGTGGATCTTGGTCAACTGCTCGAACTTCTTGTCGCGGAAGTTCGTCAGCTCGTGACCGGGGATCAACACACGTGGCTCGCCATCCACGTACGAGACGCTGACATTGGCATGTCGATCACCGACGATGACAGATGGCTTGAACACGGGCATCTTGCCACCACCAGGATTCTCGAACAGATGAAACCCGCGATAGGGCACATCGGGACAAGAGACCACCAGATCGAGATCACCGTCGTTGTCCCAATCGATTGGCAACGGCCAGGCCCACAGGCCCACGCCCAGATAGGTCGTGGCATCGTCACGATTGACCGTCAATCGCTGCAGCTTCGCCGTGGAGGCGACGGTGCTTTTCTCGGCAACCGTCTCTTCTGCTGTGGCGAGTTGCTCGACTCCCTCCGGCCAGACGCTGTCTTTGATTGGCTTGAGCGTCAGCTTGCTCGGATCGACCACGACGTGCCGCACACGTTCTCGTTTCCACGTGTAGGTAATGTGTACCAGCCCGTCATCGGTCTGAATCACCGCCGGATACGAGTACTCACCCTTCGATCGCTCCAGCACCAACGCCGCCGACCAACGGCGACCGTCCTCGCTGACGGCAACATTCAGCATCGCGCGGCTGGAGGGAAACTCGCTGCCACGATTCGTGTGGTTATAGACGAGCAGTTGTCGTCCGTCACTCAATGTCACGGCATCCGTTCCAGAGTTCGGGTTCGGCAATCCCGTCGACTCGAACTCGCTCCACGTTTTCCCCTGGTCCTCGGACCAAGTCTGCCATAGGTGACCGTCGCCGCCGTTCTGATTTCGGCAGAGCATTTGCCAGCGTCCATCGCGGTGTGTCAGTAAGCTCGGCTGAATGGCTCCGTGTTCTTTGCGATTCAGGAATCCGGTCGTCGTCCATGTCTTCAAGTTGTCTCGGCTGACTTCCAGATGCACGCGCCAGCCATCATGTTCGGTGCTCGACGGGCACCAGATCGAACCGTCTGCCATCTGCACAGGTTTGTTCTTGACGGGACCGATGCCGTTATTCGGCAACCGCTGGCGGTCCTTCCAAGTCTTTCCATGATCGGTCGAGATCAGCAGTTCGCCCCACCATGTATCCGGAGTCGGTCCGACCTTAAAGAACAACAGCACTGGTCCGTCTTTCGGCTGAAAGAGTACAGGGTTCCAGCAAGGGAGCCGCTTGTCAGCCGATTGCACGCCGGTCGCCACTTCCGCCGGAGCCGTCCACGTTCCCTTCAACTTCCGCGACACCCAGATGCCGACATCCGGGTCCTTCTCACGTGTCCCGCCGAACCAAGCTGCTACAAGATTCCCGTCTGCAGCTTCGACGATCGTGGAAGCATGGCATTCGGGAAACGGAGCGGTTTCGTAAATGAACTCACTTTCCACGATTGGCGATTCGGCGACCGCTGCCGATGTAAGGCAGAGCAGGGAGCAAGCAATTATTAGGTGCGTTCTAGAACTGCGAATCGTTGAAATCATCAGGCGAAGCCTCCCGGGTGTAGCGATCTGTGTCTGAGCTAATGTAACTGGCCTAGTTGCAAGGTCAATAACGTTCCGCCCGGCGCAGGTCTCCTCCCCGCTCGGCGCAGGTCTCCTGACCTCGCCGCAACTCCCGACCGCAGGTCTCCCATCCGGCTGACAACAGTGCAGACGGGTGGCACTGCTGGCTTGTCCAGCAGTGCTGTCCGACGTACGGCGAATAGGTCTTCGTAGTGTTTCACGGTCTTGCAGTGCGCCATGTTTTTTATTGTCTGAGATCGGCACTGCTGGGCAAGCCAGCAGTGGCACCCGGCGCGATTGTGCAACGCCGCCGAATCGATGTACTCGGCCGCAAACCGCGAGCGCGCAATCGGCGGCATTCGCTTTAAGCTGACCCGCCAATGGTTCCGCGTTGATACAATTCAGCACGTGGCTTCGTTCTATCTCAAGCTAGTTGCGATGCACTCGCCGTAAGCCCGCGCTGTTCGGTCGCTACCGCGCGGACGACCACCGCGACAAAGCCGCCGCATCGATCTATAC
>CAUJKL010001080.1 GCA_963204995.1 Planctomycetota bacterium
CAGGTCACTCTCGCGGCCGCACTATGTGCAAAAGTGTCTGTCCCCGCGAAGCCGCGCGCGGGCAGAAACGGTACGCCCATCGACGCGGCTTGAAAGCGGAGCGCCAATGTGTAGTTCGTCCACTCACACAACTCGATCTGCCCACTCTCGACAACACGTCGCGCGTGAGGCGACAATCCGCGAGCTTCCAGTCCGATGACGTAGGCCACATCGACTCGCTTCAGCAATTTCCCTCGTCCCGTGTCGTTGCCGGCGCACAGCAATTGAAAGTCATGCGTCGCCGTGTGGCCTGCGAAGCTGAGCCCCTGTCGCCGCTGTCGGACGATCTCGTGCAAGACGGCTGTCGCGATCCGATCGCCGCCAAAACCGCCGGCGACCAGGTAATCATCGTCTGCCACGAAGCGATGCACCGCCTCCGTGACCGACATGACTTTGTCGCTCATCTGCTTTGGCTTCTGGCGAAACCATTGCCGCGCCGCATCGCAATCCGGTTCGACAAACAGCGGTCCATTTCCACGCATCAACATCGGTCTCGACTCGCCCTACATCGTTGGATCGTCAGTTGTGCCACTGCTTGCTCGCAAGCAGTGCCGCACCAGTCTAATGCTTGGACTGCGATGCCGGGAGTGTAGGCCCACGCAAAGTTATCGACTCGCGTAGGAGCCACGAGTGAATGTCGGCAGCCAGCGTTGCCACCGCTGCTCGAGCTGTGCGGTAGACAGTTTCAGCTCGTCTTGCAAAGCAGCTTCGATCGACATGCCCTGCGGGAGCTTATCCAGAATCTTTCGAATCCGGTAGAACCGATAAGTTTGGTCCAAGTAGGTGACCAAACTGTAGGACTGCTGGTATGCAAGTGCCGCAACATTGGCATCGCGGCTCTTGAAAGCGCTATCGAGACTGGAGAGCGGGATCAGCCGGTTGTTGCTCACCGCGGCTTGCAAGTGTTGCAAATCCGGCTTGCGAGTCTTCGCTTCCTCGAACTCGGCGAGACCCTCGTTGAGCCACACCGGGCACTGGTTTTGCGTAATATCGTGAACGATCGCGTGCGTGTACTCGTGAACGAGGGTTGAATTGAGCGACGCTAATGCATCAGGACTGCGCGGAAATGGAATACGGATCTTGCCGTCGTACAGAGCTGCGATCCAATCGGGACCTTGGCGAACTTGCTTAAAATCCTCTTCGGAGTAGACGAGCACGACAATCTGATGCCGCGGCCAGTACCCAAAGTCGCGACCGACATCGCGCCGAGCCTGGTCGAGCACTTTTCGCAGATCGTAAGCCGACGAGTAACTGATTCCATCTTGGTATCGCAAGTCAAAGTGAACGTTGCCCGCTCGATCGAATTGTTTCTCGACGGCTTGTTCGGAATTCAGTTTGCTCAGTCGCTCGTCGATGGCAGTCATGGATGGGTTCAGTTGTTTCGCCCGATCCCAGGCCGTCTTGGCATACGCGAGTTCTTGGCTGTCATAAGCAATGTCGCCGAGAATGGCGTAAGCATCAGCGGATCGCGGATTGTATCGCAGTGCCTGCTGCACGAGCGTCTTCGACTTCACATCCGTGCCGCGATCGCTGCCTCGCCGGTCCTGACGCAGCGACGCCGCATGATTCAGATAGATCACGGACAGATTCTGTTTGAATTGTTCGTTGTTAGTGTCGATGGCGACGGCACGTTGCAGTTCCGTTTCCGCTTGTACCCAATTCCCCTGATTCGACAGCTCGATGGCATAGTTGTTGTAGGCAATGGATAGCTGCTGTTTCTGCTGCCTGGAGGAGGCTTCACGCTTGATACCCTCAATGATCCGTGGCCAATCTTCTGCCAGCGTGACCTGGGCGACACACAGCAACAACGCACACACAACGATACGGACAGTCAATCGGCGATCGATGTTCAACATGATAAGTCACCCCGTCGCTCGGCCAATGCCGGCGACTTTCTTGGAATTGAGAACTCGCCCTGACCTGGGCAATGGAAATGTCCACGTCTGCCTCGCTCACGAGCGTAGCGGTGTTAAAGGCATTCTCTCAAGCTTAGTGCGCTATCTGACCTTGCGTCGGATAAAGTTTGCTGTCTTGAACCGCACCCGCGAGCTAAGTCTTTGCGAAGATAGACGCAGAATTCATGCGGCGAACGTACACCGAGACTTCCGTTAGCCCGGCTAATCTGCCGACTGAGTCTCACCCGATTGCTGTAACCGATTGACGACACACGAGTTAGCCAAATCTCTACGCTCGCTTCGTGCGGGTTTGCAGCCTCGATGAGGCTGGGGAAGTACTCCTCCGAAACCAGCGGGTTGCGAATGACATGAGCGGGATTCTGGAGTATGTAGACAACAATCGCGACGGACAAATGATTCGAGGTGCAGCGGTCGAGATTTGCTGCGACGCAAGTCACTTCGCGGAGCAATGAACACAAAGGTCGACACGATTTGGCTCTCGGTTGTGAGGTGAGCTCGTAGTGCCACTGGGCGGATTCTCGGGAGCTTGCTCCTAGCCAGGTGGGGCAGCCTCACGCCTTTCGAATCTCAACTTGGGCTCAACGCTCGGATAGGCGAGTGGGAGACCGAAAGTATCGATTGGTGTTGGACAACATCGCGGCTCACTTCCATGTTCGAGGAGGTCGCAGCATCGTGCTGCAAAGCTTTATCGCATTTGGCCAAGCTCGAAGAAAGTAGAGAGACGCAGGTGATCCAACCTACCGTCGAACCACTCGCTTCGACCTCGGCCCCAGTACGTCGCTCGGCGATCATGCTGCGCACGGTGCTCGACCTTTGCGTTGCCCGATCCTACGTCTGGACTAAATCAGACTTAACACACCAAACGAAACAACAAACTATTGACAGCCACTAATCTTTCATAGAAGTGGCACACTGTGAGCCGTCGGTGGGGCACATCGGCATACAAGCACGACGCGCAAACGAGTGCGTTCCCCGTGTATCCACTCGCTTGCGATTCGTGTTTGTGCCGTAAGAAATCCCACCACTCGGCTCATTGCGCGAGAAACAACGATCCTGGCTCGACCACGCCGGGATCGAGCATCTTGAGTGCTTCGAGTTGTGACACGAGCGTGCGCCAACGCTCGACTGTCATCTGGCCGAAATCGCCCGGTTGAGTATCCATCTCGATGCAATATTCCTTCATCGCCTGAACGCCGAAGTCGAGGATCTCAAGACTCATCTCCGGGTTCAGTTCGTGAATGCGTTGATTCGTCTCGGCGGGATCAGCGAGATATTTCTCCCAGCCACGGCGGCTGGCATCGATGACCTTTCGAACCAATTCGGGGCGTTGTTCGATTGTCGCGTCGCTGGTCATTAAAACACTGGTGTACGGATTGAAGCCGAAATCAGCAACCAACAAACTCCGTACATCGGCTCCTTCTTTCTTCGCGACGAACGGTTCGCTGAAGATGTAACCTTGCTTGGCCGCTCGCGGATCGGCCAGGAACGGAGCCAGGCTCGCCGAGTTTGGAACGATCTTGACGCCTTCGAGCGGCAGCTTCTGGATGAGGAACTGCGCCCATGCGTTATCGCGGCTCATCATCATCGTGACGTTCTGCAACTGCTCGAACTTCTCGATACCCGAGTTCGCATGCACCAACAGGCAGCGTGGACTGTTCGCCAACGGTGCCAGCAAGGCTTTGATCTTCGCGTCCTGTGCTCGTGCCAGGGCGATGTTGTCTGCATTGGTGACACCGAAATCAACCGCACCGCGCGCCGTCTGCTGCACGACGGGCGCATTGGGGCCTCCTGGGATGATTGTCACATCGAGGCCAGCTTCTGCGAAATAGCCATGCACCAGCGCGGCGTAGTAGCCACCGTGCTCGGCCTCGGGATACCAATTCAACATGAGGCTGACTGGCGTAAGAGTCTTGGCAACATCGGCGTTGGCGTTGGCAGTTGTAATCGAATTGGTTTCGTTTGGGGCGCGACTGCAGCCGGTCAACAGAATCCAGGCCACAACGGCGAACCAAGGGAGTCGCTTCATTAAGGCAACCTCGTGCAAAGGACGTACTCGTCGGGTTCCGTCGGAACCTCCGAGGCAGAGTCTCGCGGGCATTGCGCTCCCAGGCGGGAGCCTGGGAACGAGCTGTTAGGCATGATACCAGCGTGACAACACCGTGGCACCCACGATGTTCACGATCGTGAAGACGGCCATGCCGAGCGCCGTCGACGCGATTACCGCTGCGAACAGCTCGTTCGTTTTCAATTGATTCGTGGCCTGCATGATCACGTATCCCAATCCATATCGCGTCGCTCCGTAGCCCGCAAAGAATTCGCCGACAATCGCTCCAATCACCGCCATCCCGCTTGAGATGCGGGCTCCTGTCACTAGATAGGGAACGGCGGACGGAAGTCGCAGTTTGAAAAGCACTTGCCAACGACTCGCGTTATGCAACTCGAACAAGTCGACAAGGTCACGATCAACGTTCGTCAATCCGGTGGTCGCATTCGTAATGATGGGGAACAGGCTGATGATGAACGCAATCAGTGCGACGCTTTGGAAGCCGTAGCCGCACCACACCACGATCAGCGGCGCGATGGCGACGATCGGAACTGTCTGCAAAAAGACGGCGTAGGGGTAGCCGCTGGCTTTAATGACTCGCGAGAATGAAAAAGCGACTGCGATCAACGTGCCCACGACCAGGCTGGCTATAAAGCCGCATAAGGCACAGGCGGCCGTCAGCGTGAGAGCTCCGAATAACTCCGCGCGCTTCGTCCAAGCGACACGTGCGACAGCAAGCGGGCTGGGCAGCAGATAGCTTTCGATATGTCCGAATCGCACAACAAGGTGCCACGACATGATCACCAGCAGGAATAGCGCGATCGGTGGCAGAATAATCGGAGCGATCTCGCGAGCAGGTTTCATGTCGATTCCACTCGCAACAAATCGCTCACCTGACCAACGAGTATCGCGAACTCACTCGACGCGCGGAGTGTGCTCGATCGCGGGTAGTCGAACGGGACTTCGATGGTGGCACCGATCCGACCGGGACGGCTCGCCATGACGACCACTCGCTGGCTGAGAAAGACCGCTTCGGAAATGTTGTGCGTCACAAAGACGGTGGTCGGAGTGCGTTCGTTCCAAATGCGAAGTAACTCCTCGTTGAGCTGTTGTCGCAGAAGTTCATCGAGTGCAGCGAACGGTTCATCCAACAGTAAGATGCTCGGCCGCGTGACGAGAGCTCGCGCCAGTGCAACTCGCATCCGCATCCCGCCGGACAACATCTGTGGATATTTCCCCGCATCCTCTGGTCGCAACCCGATCAACTTTAGGCTGGCCTCGACCAACGCTTGCCGATCTGCGGCTGGAACCTTCGAAAGCTCCAAGGGCAAAGAGATATTCCGTCGAACATTGCGCCACGGCAACAGTCGCGGCTCTTGAAATACGAGCGAAACGCCGTTGCTGCTGTGCCGGAAGCGTCGAGCGGTTTGGCCTTCGATCGACAGCTCGCCACCGGTCGGATCTACGAGGCCCGCAATCAAACGCAGCAGACTCGACTTGCCACAGCCTGACGGCCCGAGCAGCGAGATAAACTCGCCCTGTCGGACGTCGAGCGTGATCCCTTCTAGAACTAGCGTCGCGGGACCGTAGCGGAGGTTCGTATCGTGGAGTGTGATCATGGCGATCGGATTGTATCGCACGAGCAGCACGATTCAGAGATACCTGAATCAGAAGAGATGCATCTGGCCCGACGAGTCGCGAGGTCGCTGAAAGTGCGATGTCGCCAAGACGGGCCGCTCGCCAAGCAGATGATATTTTTGTGCAAAGACGCGAAACGTTTGGGCAATCTGATCGGCGATCGCTCCTTCGCCGCGCATTCGTTTTCCGAACTGCGAGTCGCTCAATTCACCGCCGCGAGAGGCTCGAATCCTCGATATAACGCGGCTGCTCGCATCAGGCTGAGTTCGCTCCAGCCATTCCAAGAAGACCTCGCGAACGGTCAAAGGCAAGCGGAGTAGTGTATAGCTCGCCGTCATCGCACCGGCGTCGCTGGCGGCTTGCAGAATCCGAGGGATCTCGATGTCATTCAAGCCCGGGATGACTGGGGCAACCATGACGCTGACCGGAACGCCCGCCTCGCGCAGCTGCGAGATCGCCCGCAGCCGCGCCGGCGGACTGCTGGTGCGAGGTTCCATCGTGCGGGCCAGTTGCGTGTCGAGCGAGGTAACCCCGAACGAAACGCTGGCGAGATTCCGCGCCGCCAGCTCGCGAAGCAGATCCAAGTCGCGAGTGACGAGGGCGTTCTTCGTGATGATGCCGACGGGTTGACCGGCTTCAAGGGCCACCTCGAGACACTGGCGGGTCAATCGAAGTTTTCGCTCGACCGGCTGATAACAATCGGTTACGCCCGAGAACACGATGATCTCGGGCTGGTACTTGGGCCGCGCGAGCCAATCACGCAACAATGCCGGGGCTCGGTGTTTCACGAGGATTTTGGACTCGAAGTCGATACCGGCGTTCATCCCCAAGTACTCGTGAGTCGGTCGCGCGTAGCAGTAGCTGCAACCATGAGCGCAGCCGCGATACGGATTGACGCTGTAGCGAAAGGGAATATCCGGGCTGTTGTTCTCGCTGACGATGCTCTGTGTATCGTCCGGCATGTAGACAGTCTTCACCGACCGCAGATCTTCGAAGAACTCGTCGTCCTCCGCGACCTGTTCGAGATCGTCTGTCGTGTGGCGAGACTCAAAACGATTCTTCGGGCTGATCGTCGAACCACGTCCTTTCGGTCCTGAACGATTCAAATCGGACAAAAATCGAGCCCTCAAGAATAAGTGAACACATGTCCACAATAACAAAGTGTGCAAAAAAGGTCGAGGTCGCCGTTGGGCCGTTCAAGACGGGCCTTTGCGGAGGCTTGGCGAGGCGGTAAGGTGACGGATTCGACACAAGCTAGTTTGATAAATCAAGGAGAAACCAACATGAGCGTACTCGTTCAACAACCCGCCCCGGACTTCAAAGCACAAGCCGTCTTGGCGGACGGATCTTTTAAAGAGGTCAGCCTGTCGGATTACAAAGGCAAATACGTCGTTTTGTTCTTCTATCCGCTCGACTTCACCTTTGTCTGCCCGACCGAGATCATCGCGTTTTCCGAGCGTGCCGCCGAATTCGAGAAACTGGGCGTGCAGCTTCTCGGTGTGTCGGTCGACAGCCACTTCTCGCACCTGGCATGGCGGAACACGCCCCGCACGGAAGGTGGACTGGGCCAGATCGACTACCCGCTGGTCGCAGACTTGAACAAGGAGATCAGCCGCGCGTACGACGTGCTGCTCGCTGGCGGCATCTCGCTGCGGGGACTGTTCCTAATCGACAAGGAAGGCGTCGTGCGGCATCAAGTCGTCAACGATCTACCGCTGGGCCGTAGCGTCGATGAAGCACTTCGCATGGTTCAGGCTCTTCAGTTCTTTGAAGCGAACGGCGAGGTGTGTCCGGCCAATTGGAAAGAAGGCGCTCGCACGATCAAACCATCGCCCGGTGCCAGCAAAGAGTTCTTCAGTGCCGAATACGGCTCGTAGTACGCAGTCGACAACGGCAAGAATTAACAAAGGCGACGAGAGTGAACTCACTCTCGTCGCCTTGATTGTTTTGTGATTGCTAACTCGAGCTATGCGACGTCCGTCGTGCGCTCGATTAACGCGTTAGAATTAAACGCGCCTTGTGTCGCAGCTTCCGTCGTCTTCCACCACGGATAATCGCCCCATAATTGCAGCTCCATCCAGAGCAATATGCAGGCCAGGACGATGGCGCAGAACGAGATGAACAACATCACTGTATAGACGCTGGTCTTCTGCTTTTGTTTGGGAGCTTCGACAGCCGCCGGATTATATGAGCTTGGTTGCGACACGATCGCCCCTCTTGATAATGCCTTTTCGGTACTCGGGAATGATCTGACAGACGGCCCGATCCGGTTCCAGCTGGGTAACTTTGACGCGACCCAGGTAAGCGTTGTTGCGGAAGACTTCGAGCGTATGACCGGCACGCAGCCCATCGTCGGAGCCGATCGAGACTTCGATCAGCGACTGCTCGCCGACCTTGGTCACGATGCCATCGACGCGCGGTGGGATGTCGACCACGGGCGTGTATTCCGTCAATTCGTGAGCGTCCATCACCAACTTCATGCGGCTGACCTGATCGCGAAGTTGAACTTCCTGCTCCGCAAGCGTGGAAACATTTCCTTGCAGTCCGGAGATCGAGTCAGTCAAGGCGATCACATTGGACCACTTCTCGTCTCGATCCTGCTGAGCCGACCGAATCTCGTCACGCAAACCAACCACCTCTTTGCCAAGAGCTTCGAGGTTCTGCGTATTCTGACTGAGCGTCGCGGTGATCAGATCGTTCTCTTGTTGCTTCTTGGTCAGCTGATCGTAGTTAGAGGTCAGTTGCTGGGCCAAAGCTTCTTGACGGGATTGCAAGGCTGCGAGCGCGAATCGACGAGCGGCTTGCTCGATCGCCAAGCGATCATCGGCTCGCGAGGCTTCCGCTCGCAGACGGTCATTGGTCACGCGGAGTTCTTCGATCGTCGCCTTGTGAGCGATCGCTCGGTCCCGCCAGCTGCGATGCGTCGCAAAGACAGTAACCGCGATCATCATGAACGCGATGCTCATGATCAGAATCAAAACGGTGAGGATCTTTCCGACAAGCGTCATGGCAACAATTCCTTAGGGAAATCAACGGCTTGAGCGATCAGGAGGAGACATCGCGCGATTAGAATTTCATGTCAAACGGCCTGCAAAGAGGCAGCCATCGCATCCAACTGATTACCTTGACTAGATATA
Organism: Planctomycetota bacterium; assembly: GCA_963204995.1. Lineage (GTDB taxonomy): Bacteria > Planctomycetota > Planctomycetia > Pirellulales > Pirellulaceae. The sequence continues at coordinate 8,775 of CAUJKL010001080.1, forward strand.
ACGAGCGTCGACTCTTGGACAAGTATAATTGCCGAAATGCGACAGTGTCAACGAAATCACCTTAAATTAGGAAAGACACGAGAGATAGGTCGGGTGGTGACGGTGGACGATTCAATGCCGCCGGCGAGAATTTGTTCGCACGATGATGGTCGGGTTATTCCCGGCCTTTCCAACGATCTCGAGAGCCTGTGAAGATGAGGGGCAGGCAGCACAACAGACACAATCCGGCGAACCAGTCGCCAAACTGCTCATATGGGCTAGGCCGTGGGAGGATCGCCACCTCCGCCACGACGACGCCCTCCTGTCTGCGAGGCAACGTGTCGCGAACCGTTCCGTTGCTGTCGATCGAAGCGGTCAGCCCAGTGTTCGCCGCGACGAGCAGTGGTCGACGCATCTCGACCGCGCGAAAGATAGCACAGTTGAGTTGCAGGTCGAGAATTCCAGAGCCCCAGAACCAGCCGTCATTGGTCAGGTTCACCAACAGGTCCGGCCGTTCACCCCGCTCTGTCAGAGTTCTCACTTGGCGACGGATCAGGTGCGGCACGGTGTCTTCAAAACAAATGCTTGGGGAAATGTTGACGCCGCGCACTGCAAACGAGGCTGGCTTCGTACCCGGAGTCAGTCCTCGGCCAATCGGAACTAGATCGTACAGCCACGGAAAATAATCACCGAACGGAACGTATTCGCCGAGCAGCACGCGGTGCATCTTATCGTAACGAGCGGTGACTTCGCCCTGGGGATCGATCAATAATCCTGCATTGTAGGTTTGCTGAAGACCCCCGCTAAACTCGACGGTATCGCATCCGACCAGCAAGTAAGTTTGACGTTCTCCCGCCACTCCGTCATCATCGCGATGATTGACCGCGCTGGCTGCTGCCTGTGTCTTTTCGTTGAAGGCGTCTTGTCGCTGGCTGACGATCTCCTCAAATCGGTGCGGATCGATGCCCAAATCGGCTGGCGGAATAGCGGCACCACGAATAACGAACTGCGGCAAAGTGCCCGAAAAGGCTCCCTCGGGCCAAATAATCAAATCGAGGTCATCGTGTTTCGAACAGGCATCAAGTGTCAGTCGCCAGTACTGATTGAAGGTGTCAATGGCGCGCTGCTGAGCCCCCTCCGAATCGAACACGGTGTCTTCGGTCCCTTGTATCAACGCAATCTTTAGACTCGGCGGATCGGCGATCTCGTCGGTCACACGCATTCGCAGATGACCGTAAACGAGCACGCTCGTGAGAACGCCAGCCGCCGTCAACAGCGGCCACACGCTCCAGCCACGACCGCGACGCGGCATCGATCGCGCCAGGCATGCAGCGACAAATACGACAAGGAAGCTAACGCCGTACGCTCCGAAAAGGTCAGCGATCTGAATGATCGACGTCATTCGGACTTGCGTGTGCCCGAGCAGGGCCATGGAAAATCCCGTGATCAAATGACCGCGAACCAGTTCTAATCCGGTCCAGACAGCAGGTGCGGCGATAATTTCTGACACGTTCCAGCGATGAACCGCCACACGAGCCAAGCCGACAAACAGGATCTGATAGATCGCGAGGTACGAGCCCAGCAGTACTAAGCCGAAGTAGTTGGCCCAGAACGCTCGACCGACGCCCTCCAACAGGATGCCCCAGGTCAATGCCGACACAGCCCAGATCACCCAATAAGGACGACGGCCTGGGAGTTTTTCCTCTTGGATTAACCTCACCCAAGCCACCGGTGCGAACCAAGCCAGTGGAAACAGTCCCAACGGCGGAAACGCGGCCCACGTGAGTACGTTCGCTACGATGGACAGTAGCAAGGTCTGTGATGACCTCGAAGGATGGGCGTTGTCGGGCGAGGGCGTTCGTTTGGACCGCGTCATGCGGCACAGGATAGAGCAGCCGCAGAGATCGGACCAGATCGCCTCCGAACGGGCAACTACTTTCCTTCGCCTGCCTGCGGACCCACATTGCGAAGGATCAAGAGGATGTGCCCTGGTTGCATTTCTTCAGGAGTTGGCTGGCGAGTTGCAACTAAAGCTCCAGGCCCTTCAGCGCCAGGTCGATCTAGCTGAGAAACCGCGTCTCGCTCGGTGACCTTTCCATCCCGGTTCATGTCGAGAGATTCCGCGCTGCGGTTGCGGTTTGATAAGGCCGATTTGGCCCGGATCCTTGGCACCGGCAGCATTGCGGCTCCGGGAACCGAAAAGCTCGTCAATTCAACATGAAACGAAAGCCGGAACGCCTGACCGGCTTCTGAAGGCACGATTTTCAAATTATGGGCAAAGTGCTCGCGAGCTGAATCATGCAAGCGATGCATCACACCAAGCTTGTTCGGCTCGATCACTGCGTCGACGTGAAACTGCGACAAGCCTTCACCTGCATCACTCAACCGCTTCAAGTCCGAGCCAAATTCACCGAGCGTGTGCGTTATGCCAGCCACATAAATCATTTCGACCTTATCTTGGTCGGCGCTCTTAGGGGTGCCTAAGTCGGACTTGTAAGGAACCGCATCGATCCCCTCAGGCAACAGGGGCGCCTCGCGAATCACTTTCAGCTCATTTTCGAGCTTGTCCCCCAGTCGCATAGCCGGGTCGATACCGATCCCGTGTTTCTTCAACAGTTTCTCAACCACTCCGCTCGCTTGACCGGCTGGAGTCACGGTGACGTCGTAAACCATGGCGTATGTCGGGTGACGCTGCAAATAAACCGGCATCGCAACGGGAGTCGTCTTAAAGGGCGGCGGCCCCTCAGCAATCGGAGTCGAAGTTGGCGGTGGGAGCATCACGGTAAATGCGATAAGAGCCGCCAGCGAGGCAACCGCGACCAAGACGCTTCGCCAGGGGCGAGCTTTTGAACCCTGGCGGGCTGGAGGAACTGGCTTATCCGCAGGAGATGCCGCGATTTCGTCAATTTGACCGACGATGCGTGTCTGAAAATCGGCGGGCAAATTAAATCGCGGAAGAGCCCGCAGCGAAGCGCGCAGCTCTTGCAACTCGGCGAGGAGTTGCCGGTACTCGGCCGATTCCGCGAGCAGGCTCTCGACGAGTTTCAGCTCGTCACCTGCCAGCTCACCATCGGCGTAAGCACTTATCCGTTCTTCAGTTACATGATCCCGCATGACTTCTTATCCGGCACATCACGGCCAGTCTGACGGAGTGCATACCGTCTCGCTAATTATGTCAACGCTTTGATGCGCCAGTGAGCCAATTAGTTCCACAACAGCTGGAAATGTCGGCTCTTACCTGCCATCCCGGCAGGGACAAGCCTCATCCTTTCCTAACTATCGGGCAATGTCAATCGAATTGCGTCGTCGTCACAACGAGGGGGGAGACGGAGTTCTCATGTAACAGAAGTCGTGACAATACAGCGATAATCGTGGGGATGGATTGCCCTCCCCCCGAACCAGCTGTCTCTGCTGTCACCGCCAGCACGGGGCAAAAAATCAATCCTCAGTCAGCTTTTGATCTGTTGAAATATCGCCGCTTTTAATACAAGAGCCCTCCGAGTTTCTGTCTCAAAGATCAACCACGCTCATAACTTAGTGCCCGAATCAGGGATTTGAGCGTCGACAACCGTTGAGGTCACCATGAACCAGCATACCCTGCTGACTCTTTATCGTGCGATGTATACGGCGCGGAAGATCGATAAGGTCGAGCAGGAATTGACGCAGCGCGGTGCGGCTTTTTTTCATCTCGCCGGCGCTGGACATGAAGCAACCGCCGCACTCGCACCGCACCTGACCGCGGACGACTGGCTGCATTGTCACTATCGCGATAGAGCGTTGCTCATTGCTCGAGGAACACCCATCCGGGCGTTTTTTGATTCGTTCCTGTGCAAAGATCATTCGTCGTCGCATGGTCGGCGAATGAGCGGGTTCTTCAGTGACCCAAGCCTAAACATCCTGAGCATGGTCACGCCCACGGGGAACAATGCGTTGCAGGCAGTTGGCGTCGCGGCCGCTGTGAAGGACGAAGCGTCGCGACCGATCGTATATTGCGCGAACGGGGACGGAACCACCCAGCAGGGCGAAGTCACCGAAGCCATCGCCGCCGCCGTGCGCGACCGGTTACCCGTGCTGTTCAATATCGAAGACAATCGTCTGGCAATCTCAACCTCGACGCGGGGCCGCACTTTTCTTTCACTGCCAGATGGTGACGCAGAATCCTATTACGGTTTGCCCATCCAACGGATTGACGGACGCGACGCCGCGCGCAGCTTTGAGCGGTTCGGCGAGATCGTCGAGCAAATGCGTTGCGAACGCACGCCACAACTCGTGGTTTTCGAAGTCGACCGCCTCGCAAGCCACACCAATGCTGACGACCAACGCGTTTATCGCTCCGAGGAAGAACTTCGCAAAGTCGCGACGAGCGGCGATCCGCTGACACGGCTCGAAAATCGACTGCTGGCCGAAGGCTGTGAAGTCTCGACCCTGGCGGCACTCCGGCGGAATGTGGACTCCGAAATTGCTGTCGCCGTTGACATGGCAATTGCCGGAGCGGACCCGACCCCGCAAATGTCAGCGAAGGCAGTGATTCCCGTCGAGTTGACGCATCCTTCCTACGAAGTTCGCGGCGACCGGGAAGATGCCAACGTCACGATGGGGCAAGCGTTGCGAAACGTCCTCGACCATCATCTGGCAACCGATTCGCGAGTCTTCCTCTATGGTGAGGACATCGAAGATCCGAAGGGCGATGTGTTTGGCGTGACGCGCGGTCTCAGCACAAAATACAACGGTCGAGTTTGCAACTCGCCGCTTTCCGAATCGACGATCATCGGGACGTCGATCGGTCGAGCGTTGGCCGGTCAGCGGCCCGTGGCCTTCCTTCAGTTCGCTGATTTCCTGCCGCCCGCATACAACCAGCTGACGTGCGAGTTGGCGAGCATGTTTTGGCGTACCGGCGGAGAATGGAAAGCTCCCGTGATCGTGATGGCGGCATGCGGCGGCTATCGCCCCGGCTTGGGGCCCTATCACGCGCAGACTTACGAATCCGTAATGTCTCATACGCCGGGTATCGACATCTTCATGCCGTCCAATGCCTGCGACGCAGCGGGGATGCTGAACGCGGCTTTCCAGTCGGAACGTCCAACTCTGATTCTGTATCCAAAAGCGATGCTGAACGATCTATCGCGGGCAACGTCTCCGAACGTCGCCGAACAATTTGTTCCCATCGGTTCGGCTCGGAAGTTACGCACAGGCCGTGACATCACGCTCGTGGCGTGGGGCAATACGGTCTCGCTTTGCGAACGAGCGGCGGACGATTTGGAGCGAGCTGGCGTCGAAGTCGAGATCATCGACCTGCGTTCGCTGTCGCCATGGGACGAGCACATGGTCGTCGCCTCGGTGGAAAAGACCTCCCGCCTGATCGTCGTTCACGAAGACAATCACACGTGCGGCTTCGGCGGCGAAGTACTGGCGACCGTGGGCGAGAAGTCTCGCTTTCCGGTTTCGATGCGCCGCATCACGCGACCAGACACCTTCATTCCGTGCCACTACGGCAACCAGATTGAGGTCATGCCGTCATATCAACGAGTGTTGTCGACGGCGGCCCAGTTGCTCGATTTCGATCTCACTTGGGA
>CAUJKL010001081.1 GCA_963204995.1 Planctomycetota bacterium
AGGCCAACAGGAAGAGATGGTTCGTCAAGGCAAGATCATGAACGAAGTCGTGAAAGCGACCGGCGACGTGATCAAGTTAGAGACGGCGTTGAACGACAATCTCCATTCGTTGGCGAGTTCTACGAACTTTGAAGACACGGTGATGAGCCTTTCCGCCGCGATCCATTTGCTCAACGCTCGACTAGGACACTCGCCGGAATCCGCATCTCGCGTTACTCTCGACAAAAAGACTCCAGCCCAAGGTCGCGCTGCATGACTCGGCGACGATTTCGAAAGCAAGCCGTCAGCCCCTCATTGTTCCCCTTCCTGGCCGTTTTGGTCTGTACGATGGGAGCACTGATCGTGTTGTTGGTCTTGGTTGTCCAACAAGCTCGCGTCTACGCAACTAGCGTGGCGGAAGAGCGGGCCAATGACGAATCGGCACTCGATGAAGAACTCGAGAAGCAACAGCTTCGGAAGGGCGACTACGAGTGGCAACGCGAAGTCTTCGAACAAAAACGCGCCGAGCTAACGGCGAAGCTATCCGAGCGGCGACTCGAACTGAGCCACCTCGAAGATCACATCCGTCGTTTGGAAGATAAGTGGAAGCAACTGCAGGCTCAGGCCGAGCAATTCCAAAAGCTGGGTAGTGAAAAACACGCCAACAGCGACCAGTCGGCGGCGGAACTGCAGAAGCTGCGAGCGGCCATCGACGCTGCCGGCCAGCGGCTCAAAGACGCTCGCGCGGAAGCCGGCACACGGCCTCAAACATTCGCGATCGTCCCCTACGATGGCCTGAACGGCACGAAACGCCGCCCGATTTACATCGAGTGCAGCGAATCCGGAATCACCATTCAACCGGAAGGCATTGTTCTGCGCCGCGGTGATCTCGAAGGACCGCTTGGTCCAGGGAATCCGCTCGATGCGGCGCTGCGTGCGACGCGTGAGCATTGGGCGCGGCAGGGCGATACAGCAACGAACGGCGAACCCTATCCGCTGTTGATCGTGCGGCCGAACGGCACCCTGGCATATAACTATGCTCGTGAAGCCTTGAAGGCCTGGGACGATGAATTTGGATACGAGTTGATCGATGCCGAGATGCAATTGGAATATCCCAATCGCGATCCGGCACTGCGTGACCTGTTGCAGAAAACCGTCCAACAAGCTCGCGAACGTCAAGCGATCCTGATCGCCGCGATGCCCAGCCAATATGAACAGAGCGCCATTGCGGGCGGCTATGTGGCGACGCCATCTCGAGGCGGCTTTCAACCGATCGGAGGCACAGGCTCAAGTGGCGGGACAGCCAGCGGCTTTAGCCACGCGGGTAGCGGCGGAGGTGCCGATCAAGCGGGCGATGCTTCCGGCGAAGGGTCGTTCCGAGTCGAGAACTCTGGTGCGGAGCATGACGGTTTTGCAAAAGCCGGCCCGTCTGGCACGCGTAACTCTGGCCAAGCGTCTGGGCAAGCGGCAGGGGAAACGTCCGGGGAGGCGGCAGGGCAGGGGGGGGCATCCGGTGCCTCGACGCCAGGGCCGGGCGGACAGCTCTCGAGCGGTGGTGCTAACGGTTCCGGCGGCATGTCTTCGGTGGCGACCAAGCGAGGTGCGAATTGGGCGGTTCCCAAATCCGCACCAGGTGCGACGGCGTATCAAATCCCAGTCCGTATCGTTTGCAAGTTTGACCGCCTCGAGTTTCTACCCCGTCCTTCTGAAAACAAGCCAGCGGTCGAAGTCATGGCAGCAGACCCGCTGGATCGCTCCATCGACGAATTTGTCGCGCAGATGTGGAAGCAGATCGAGCAATGGGACGCGGCTCCGCTCGGCGGATACTGGCAACCGGTGCTCGAGGTCTATGTATATCCGGGAGCAGAGGGGCGATTTGTCGAATTGAGATCGTTGCTTTCGGGAAGTGGCATCCAAGTTCAGAGGCAAGCCCAGTGACACGTCGCAAGCCGCCAACCGTCGAAGCTCCCGGTCAGGATTCGTTCCTGGATATCGTAGCTAATCTTGTCGGTATTCTCATTATCTTGGTGATGGTCATTGGTGTGCGAGCCAAGGACGCGATGTTGGAAGCCGCCCCGGTCGCCGCCAAGGCGGAAGAGGCCGCCCAGGCCGAGAGCGAGATCGTGGATGCGATAAAAGTGGCTCAGGCCGTAGAGCAAGATATCCAGAAACTGATGTCAAAAGTCAATCGTGAAGCATTCGAGGTTGAGTATCGCCGTAAGGAACGTGACAAAATTCAACTTTTGTTGGCCGCTGCCGAGCAGGCGTTTTCCGATAAACGAAACGAACTAGATGCCGAGCAACAACGCGAGTTCGACGCTCAACGCGATCTAATCGCGGCCCGTACGGAGCTAAGCGAACTCGAAAGAAGCGTCCAGGCGGCTGAAGGTTCGATCCCCCAAACGTCCGTCATCGAACACTTGCCCACGCCGATGGCGAAGACCGTCTTCGGTAAAGAAATTCACTTCCAACTCTCCGGCGGCAAAATCTCCTACGTACCTTGGGACGAGTTGGTAGAGAAGCTCCAAGATGAAGCTCGCCAGAAAATGTGGCGTTTGAAAGACACCGACCAGATCACGGAGACGATTGGTCCGCTCGGCGGTTTTTTGATGAAGTATCAATTGAAGAAGACGCAACAAGTGGTTACGACGCGTGCCGGAACTGCCGTCCAGCAGCGTGTCGAACTCGACAACTTTGTTCTGCTCCCCGTCGATCCGACGCTGGGCGAACCCGTAGCCGAAGCTTTTCTCGAAGGCAGCCGCTTGCACTCGCTGCTCATGTCGAACCACCCCGACAAAACGACAGTCACGATCTGGACGTATCCAGACAGCTTCAACGAGTTCCGCGATTTGAAGCAGGAGCTTTTCAATCGCGGATACCTCACCGCCAGCCGGCCGATGCCCGAGGGTGTTCCCATCGGCGGATCGCCGCGCGGGACGCGCTCCGCGTCACAATAGTCCGGATAATTCGAAAAGGATATCGGGCGGCGGGCGGGTGGCTGTGGCGGAGTCTTCGACGCCACGGCTGATTGGAGTTCATGGTAAGCCGGGGCTTCGCGGACTCAGCCCCAGCCACCTCCACCTCGTTCCATGAAGTTATTTCCTGGACGATCCTTAGTTTGGGATAATCCGAGAAGGATATCGGTGTCTGCTCCGTGATCCGAATGCGTCGGTCCGCATTCAGAAGGGGCAGAGATTCGTTGGGTTCACAGCGAGGACAGCACCAGATCCTCACGGTGCATTCTCCATCGAGAAACTGGGATCAGCACGATGGTCGCGACGGTCGCAGTGATTGGCGCACCGAGCACCAACGGGCCGCCAGTAACGATCAGCAGCAGACCAACCTCGGACGGATGACGCAACCACGCGTAAATGCCGTCGCGAACGACGAAACTATCGACTCGGATGTCGCTAACGAAACGCGGCCCCAACGTCCGGATTGCGACGACTCGTAAGCCAACTCCCAGGGCCAACGAGATCGCGCCAATCACATGGATCGCGAGCGAGTCGACATGGTTGAATTGCAGCTCGATCTGCGCGATCCAGAATGTCGCCAGTACGCTGACTCCGACCAGTGCTGCAACACGCATTGCTACTTTATCCCGAACGGGACGATGACCAGCAACTGCGTACTGCGAAACAACGATGCTCTCCAAGAATGCAGCCAACATGACGCCAACGGCAAAGCACACGATGGCTAGTTCGATCCTTCGGGAGCGAGCGAACACCAACGTCGGCAAGAGTAATAAAACGGCATGCACGAGTTGCATGAACAGCAAGCACGGGAGCCGTCGTAACACCGGGGACACCTGCATATCTATTGTCCGCTTTCCGGTTGACTCAGTTGATCGATCAATTCCATGTACTGGTCTCGCGGAATCTTTAGCGTGTCTGCTAACTTCGTCAGTTGTTCTTGGTGGCCGGGACGCAAGTCACCTGCCGCAGACATCGTGTGAAAAGCGAGCTTCACGACCAACGCTTTGCCGTGTGGTGAGAGATTATTCGCAATACCGCCCACAAAGGAATTGAGGTTGCCGCTTGAGGACTTGGCCAAGCCGATCTCGCTCTCCAACGTTGCCGCAGCCACCGGCAGGCCCGTGAGATCCTGGTACTGCTCTTTGATCGCACGCCGTTCGGTCTCATCGACTTCACCGTCGGCCAACGCGGCCATGATCATCACGCGCAGCATTCGCGTGTGCATTTCTTGCCGCTCGCGTTCGGGATCGTAGGCCCTTGCCTCCTCGGCGAATGTGCCGCCACACGATCCACATTCCACGTATCGACCGGCGATATTGAGCGGAATCAACGGAATGAAATACAGCGTGAAAAAGTTGCGTACCTGCTTCAGGCTAAACGCCCGATCCGTTCCACATTGTGGGCAGTGGAACTGGCCGCTCTCCACCACGGAAGTCAAGCCTCGAGAACCCCAGATGATCATCGTTCGTTATCCTTCTCGATCAAGGCTGGCGAGTTTTTCCGCAGAGCACGTGCATCGCAGGAATAGTCTGCCGCTCAGAAGCGTAGAAATGAGAAGTCGCCAGTTTATGCGGCGAATCGCCGATTTCCAATCCTTTTCGTGCTGAAAAAAGTGACACATCGTGAGGCTGACGTCGGGGCGGCTAAGTGGCTAACGAAGCAGGACTTGAGTCGTAGGGATGTGGCGAGCAACGACCGACAAAGTGACGCACTTTGAGCGAATGGTTACCAACCATTGGAAACTCCAGCCGAATACTGGTCTGATTAGCAGATAGTCCAATCGCACAACAAGGCAGAACCTATGAGCCCAACTCTCCTCGCCGCGATGATGGTGTCCGCGATCACCGCAATTCCGGACGGTTCGCTGCTGG
>CAUJKL010001082.1 GCA_963204995.1 Planctomycetota bacterium
ACGCCCTTTTGTCCGATAAGCTGTCCGATAAGGAAATTTCAATTTTTCTATAATTGTCGTAACATGCTTATTTATAGCCACTTGCATCGATGTACGGCATGCGAATTGCCAGTCCGTTATCCTCCACTATCGATCAACAAAGCCGCTGACCATTCTTGATCAGCGGCTTTTTTGTTGGCTTCTCAGTGCCGTTGGCTGGTCTCAGAAAGTTCAATCAGTTTCTGTGATTTAGGGAGAGAATGTGTCAAGTGATTGCGAGCAAGACACTTACAGAGTTCTACTGTCCATTATCCTCACTTGCACTGCATGCTTTGGCCTGCTGTCGTTCGAGTGCTATTCCGGGAGCTTCAGGCCGGCTATCCCGAAGAATCCCTGAGCCACGTCTGGTAGATGTGTCCGAAGATTTGTTGCTTTTGATTTCGATGCGTGAATCTCACTTCGCAATCTGCAGTGCATGCGTCGGTAGTGGCGATTAGTGAGAACTGTCCGGCAAACTCGGGGATAAACTTTGACCCGTACGGCAAAACGCTAGGTTCTTAACCGGCCAGAATTGGAGTCAGCGACGGAACACATCACCCGTGGGGCGTCCAGTCGATCTGTTGCATGGACGACCAACTTTTCGGCAAGGTTGTGCGCGATCAGGTCGACGCGGTTCAGCAAGAGCGTTTTCAGCTCAGCCACGTCGGCAAACTTGTCGCCCCAAGACTACCTCCCGGATGGATCAACGGCAGGTCCCTTTTCGTCGCTGTAAGCCGAAACCTTGCAGTGCGTGCGGAACGACCCATCTCGTCGAACGCTTCCAGCGCGAAACCGGGTGGATCAATTCGGCGGTGGCATTTATTACACGTCACCACGTCACGGTGCTTCGCCAATTGCTCACCGATTGTGGTTGCGCCGCGAATATCCGGCTCCATCCAAACCACACTTCTGGCTCTCCCTCCGCAATCCAAAGGCAAACCGTTTTTACACGAGAAACGCATCCGCCCGATCATCGCGCTACTCAAGGGGACCGAGCAACGTAAGGTTTGGCAACAGATTCTGGCTACTAAGAAAGCCATTGGTGCCAGGGAAGACTAACCGTGTTTGTGACATCAAAGTATCCGCGTCTTGGGAGCCGCCAGTTGCGCCCAGCGCGTTGATCATGCCGCGTAGGCGAAGGTCGTTAACGGTCCTGCCATTAGCGATTCGGCGTGGGGATAAACCGGACCGATGCCGTTAACGGCGACGTCCAAGTCGGCTCTCGGTGATGCAATTGCCCGCAGGTAGGTGGAAAATCGCAGAGAGACAAGAAGGTAAGCTACAGCCCATGGCGTCTTCTGGCACTATCGGTGCTCGATGCGTACATTCGCCGAGCGGATGCGAAAGAAGGTTGCGTTGGGACTCGATCGGAACGGGCGTATTCGCCTGCAAACCGACAGTCGAGTGTTGCAACTCCATCCGCTATGGAAGCCTGCCTGCGACTCAGAAGCGGATAGACTACTATGATTGAACGCCGCAAGAGAAATACGTTGCCATTGGTTAGTTTGTTTTGCTTGGCAATTACTTCCGGTTTCCACACTCGAGCAACACTTGAAGATGTCTATGAATCAAACATTTATGATCTCGGCCACCATCCTGCTGAGTGCAGTCAGTGCGGCTGCGGCGGAAACCACCGAATCTGTATTGCTTGATTTTGAAGCCGGATTTGAGATCGATAGCGTCGAGGCTCGCGACATAACGCTTGAACTTGTCGGGCCGCCTACTAACCGACGCTTGCAGCTTTCCTCGGGCCACAACATCGATTGGCCTGGCGTCACGTTCAAACCGGAAGATGGCTTGTGGGATGCCTCACGGTTTCAGCATTTTTCTGTGGATGTGACTAACGCTGGCGACACACGCTTCGAGCTTGGAGTGCGAATTGATAATCCTGGCGGTGATCAACCGGCGAACAATCTTACGGTCATGTCTGTGATTGGTCCCGGCGAGTCTCGCACGATCTCGGCAGCGCTCTACACAACACCGTGGAAGTTTTCCGCGCCGATCGTGTTAGAGGGAATGCATGCAGCACCCGGGCAGAGTCCGATTGATCCGAAAAACATCACGCAAGTCAGCCTCTTTCTTCGTCAGCCGGATTCCGATCACCGTTTCACGATTGACAACGTTCGTTTTGAAACACCAATGGCTGAATTGGATCCGGAGAAGTTCTTGCCCTTTATCGACGAGTTCGGTCAGTTCATCCACGACGACTGGCCAGGCAAGACACATTCCCAGGAAGAACTCATCGCGCGCCGGCAGGCAGAACAAAAGCAACTGTCCGATCATCCTGGGCCTGCCTCGTTTGATCGCTTCGGAGGCTGGAAGAACGGGCCTCAACGACAGGCTTCCAAGTTCTTTCGCGTCGAGAAGGTCGACGGTAAATGGTGGTTTGTCGATCCGGACGGCAAGCTGTTTTGGTCGCACGGAATTGCCGCTGTCTCGACCAGATTTGGAGGGACAGGGACTCAAGAACGTGAGAGCTATTTTCGGGATCTTCCAGCCAAAGACGATGCATTCGGGAAGTTCTACGGCAAGAGTGATTGGGCCTTAGGCTTCTATGAACGTCGCACGCCCTACACGACCTACAACTTCTTGGCCGCAAACCTTTATCGCAAGTACGGTGAGGACTGGAGGAATGAATTCGCTGAGTTAGCACACAAGCGATTAAGGAATTGGGGGATGAACACGCTGGCAGCCTGGTCTGATCCGTCTATCTGCTTACAGGGACGGACTCCGTACACGGCATTTTTCCGAGTTGAATCAAGCCCGGAACTCGTCGGCGCGGACAAGATGTGGACGAGGTTCGTCGATGTGTTTGATCCTGGATTCCGACCGGCGATTGGTCACGGGATCGCGACGTGTAAGGATTCGCTCGGCGATCCCTGGTGTATTGGGTTTTATGTCGATAACGAACTTTATTGGGGCAACGACATCGAGTTGGCACTGTGGACGCTGCGCAGTCCGAACGAACAGGCAGCTAAGCAGGAATTCGTGAGAGATCTGCAGGCCAAATACAAGACGGTCGAGGCACTCAACACCGTTTGGGAAACCAAACACGAAACGTGGGAGCAACTTTTGGCGACGACGCAATTACCGGATCCGCAGCGGGCAGGATCGGACTTGCGTGCATTCACGCGAAAGTTCTCTGAAACCTATTTTCGGACGATCAAGGAAGAGCTTGCGGCGGCAGCTCCAGAACAGCTTTACCTTGGGTGTCGATTCATCTGGGACAACGAGTCCGCTATCCGGGCGGCCTGCAAATTCTGTGACGTGGTGAGTTTCAACAGGTATCTGTACAGCATCGAAAACCTCGGTCTTCCCGGCGGAGAAGACAAGCCGGTTTTGATTGGCGAGTTCCACTTTGGTGCCACCGATCGAGGAATGTTCCATCCCAGCAAAGTGCCCTCGCGGGATCAGCAGCATCGCGCAGAGTGTTACACGAACTTTGTACACAGTGCGTTGGGCAATCCTCTGCTCGTTGGGACTCATTGGTTTCAATACACTTCGGAGCCAACCAGTGGACGCGGTGATGGGGAAAACTATCAGGTTGGATTCGTTGATCTCTGTGACACGCCGTATGAGGAAACAATTTCGGCGGCCAGAGAGGTCGGCGGTGAGATGTATGAGTATCGCGCACGACAAAAAGACACCACTCACGGACCCAGCAAATGAATTTGCCGCCATTGCGTCGCATCGCGTCAATAGCTGTCGCATTTTCCATCGTCGTGCTCAACGCCAACGCTGGCCGCGCGGTCGGCGCTGATAGCCGTCCCAATATCGTGATCATCATGTCTGACGATTCAGGCTTCACTGATTTGGGGTGCTACGGAGGAGAAATTGAAACGCCGAATATCGATCGGCTGGCTGAACAGGGAATGCGGCTTAGCGCCTTTTACACCAACGGACGGTGCAGTCCGACACGCGCTAGTTTGCTAAGCGGATTGGAATCTGCACGTGTTGGATTCGGCGGAGGCTCACTTGGCGAACCTTGGCGCGAGGTAAACGCGCCGGCGCACCGAGGGCGACTCCCCTATGACAAGCCTCTCTTGCCGGAACTGCTGAAGGAACACGGCTACCACACCATGATGGCGGGCAAATGGCATCTGGGCGGAAGCCTCATGAAGATCGTTCCCGGGCTTCGCCAACAATGGAAAGAATGGCATCCGGGATGGGAGCTGACGGAAGAGGAGATCGAGGCCGACTTTGCAGCTCTTCCCGCCCAACGCGGCTTCGACGAGTTTTTTGGAACCTTGGCCGCAGAGGGACATTTCTTTGTAACTCCGCAGAATGGGCATCATTATTTTGAGGGCAATGTCAAAGCGCAACTTGCCTTTGACCGCCAGTACAAGATGCATTGCTACTCACGAGGCGAAGGCGACTACAAGACCTCCAATCATGGAAAAACCGCAAAGGCCTTCTACGACACGGACGGATTGACGGATCGTGCCATCGACATGATCAATGGCGCATCGGGCAACAGCAAGCCGCCATTCCTCATGTATTTGGCGTACCGCGCTCCCCATGTTCCCTTGCAGGCACCGGACGAACTGGTGCAGAAATACTTGCCCCGGTACGCAGACTTGCAGCAGGTGGAGTCCGGACGCAACACGCGCGTGGTCGAAGAAAAGCTATTTCCTGCCGGCGCTGGTACCAGAACGCTCGGCGAATCCGGCGGCCGGGAAGATCTTCAGCTCAAGATGGCTGTGCATGCCGCGATGATGGAAAAAGTCGATGACAACGTGGGCCGTGTCATTGAGACGTTGAAACGCAGTGGCGAGCTCGACAACACGCTGGTTCTCTATTTTTCCGACAACGGTGCCGCATCGCACATGATGGAAGTGCCGAACACGCCTTACCGCGGAACGAAAGCACTCATTTGGGAGGGAGGCACAAAATCGCACTTCATCGCGGTGTGGCCGGGGAAAATCAAGCCTGGAACGATCAGCCACGCGGTGACTTGGGTCGGCGACGTGTTGCCGACCTGTCTGGAAATCGCCGGAGCAAGCTATCCGAAAACCTTTCGTGGCAAGCCGACTTCTCCGCCTGATGGGCGCAGCATGTTTCCGGTTTTCCAAAGTGTCAAGACGACTCCGCGTGACACACTTTTCTTCAACGACAAGGGCCAGCAGAGCGTCATTTACCAGGGACGTTGGAAGCTACTGATCGAGCCGGGCTGGTATTTGCAGACGAGTCAGAAAGAGGGTGTCGTGTATGAGTTGTACGACCTCGAAAACGATCCCGCCGAAACAAACAACCTTGCCGAAGCGAAGTCGGAACTGGTGGCGGAGCTAAAGAAGAAGTGCGAGCAGTGGCAGGACGAGCGCGGGATCTGGGACTACTCCAAAATACTCGACGTTCGTCCGGACGACTTCCGCTAGAGTGCCAAGAACGTTCCATCGGATAGCGATTCAGTGTTTTGATGACATCTGGGCGGGTGAACCATGACACAGATCCCGTTGCTCAATCTCGACATGACAACTTCAACTGACATAGGATCAAGATGGACTTATTCAAAACGCTGGTAAAACGCTTCAGAGGCGCACTTTGTTTACTCCAATTCATTTGTGCGTTTCCATTGCTCGCCGCTGACCCAATTGCGGAAACACTTGATGCGATGTCGTTTCGAAACGTTGGTGTTGTCACGCGCGACATGGAATTCGTCGCGTTGGAACACGACAGTCACTACAACGAATCTGACGATCAATGGTTTACAAAGAAGTTTGGATATCGCTATGAGCGAAAGGCTGGCAAGAATAGCGCTCCACCATCGGGCATACGTTCTTCGGTTCCATTGGGCGGACTAGGTGCGGGCACGGTGGAATTGCGAGGCGACGGGCGATTTGCCGACTGGAACATCTTCAACAATGCTCCCGCCAGCGGCGACCGGAAGATTCAACTTGATGAAGCGTTCATGGGATTGCGGACACAGGCGGCTGGCGGCGATGCCTACGCGACGACGCTGCGCACGCATCCTCCGAGCGATCTACCGGCAATTGAATCAATCGAATACTCCGGCGCATTTCCTGTTTCACGATTGCGGTTCCATGACCGTCGACTGCCGATTCAAGCAACCTTGTATGCGTATTCGGAATTTCATCCGCGTCAGTCCGATCGCTCGGCAACGCCGTGTGTTTTGCTAAGCCTCGCTTTGCATAACCCATCGGAGAAACCGATTGACGCTGACTTTTTGCTTCAGTTGCCCAATCAGATCGATGGCGAGTTTCGCGGTCGCGATGCGTTGATGTTATCCAAACAAGGCACCGCTTCAGATGCTGGTGATATGACGCTTGCGGCAATCGGTGCCGATCAAATCATCCCCGTCACCGGCGATGCGTCGGATGAGATCTGGAATCGTTTCGCCGCCGGTGAAGTGAAGGCGGACGATGGCGTAACGGATCGCAGCGCCTTTGGAGGCATCGCCGCTTCGGCTCGAATCGAACCCCGCCAAACGCGAGTCATCACGATTGCGTTGGCTTGGTACTTTCCCCACCGTAAACATTTTTCTGAGGTCATCGGTAATCATTACACGACGCTGTTCGAGAGTAGTTCTGATGTGGCGGAAACCGCGTTGGGGCGATTGCCAGAAACCTTGCAGGGCATCGACCAATGGCATCAATCTTGTTTCGACAACAGCTTGCCGCATTGGTTGCAAGATTCATTGGTCAACAGTGCCGCGACCATGTTCAAGACGAGTTTGTGGGCGGCAGACGGTCGCTTTCGCCAATACGAGTCGTTCGCGTGTTCGAACATGGAACCGATTCATATCACGTTCGCTCGCTCGTTACCGTACGATCTTTTCTTTCCTGATCTCGAGCGAAACATTCTTGCTGGTTTTGCCAAGTTCCAATTGCCCGATGGATACATTCAAGAAAAACTCTGTGGTCGCGACAAATCTCAAAAGCCATTCGGGTTGGATGCGCCACCGGCCAACGGTCGGATTCTGGGGGACACTTGCACCACGTTCATCCTTAGCGTCTACAAGAGTCACAGATGGTCAGACAACGAATCGTTTGCCAGGCAAATGTGGCCAGCAGTCAAGAAGGCCGCCCAGTGGCAAATCAACCGCAGCGAATCGTTGGGATTGCCGAATCGAATCGCATCCACCTACGACTTGTCCAATTTTCAAAGCAAGGATCTGATTTCGTACAACGCCTTCATGCACATTGCAGCGTTGCAAGCCACGATCGAGCTGGCTCAGTCGCAAGGTGATACCGAGTTTGCCGATCGTTGTCGGTCGAGTTTGAATGTGGCTCGGGAAACACTTGTCGAGCGTTTGTGGACCGGAGAATTCTTTCGCAATTGGTGGCACAAAGGCAAGCCAAGTGTGGACTTGATTCATGTTGACACGCTCTTCGGCCAACTGTGGTGCAGTGTCTTAGGGTTGGATGAGTGCATCGAGCCAAAGATGCTGCGATCCCACCTGCAGAGCGAACGTAAGTTGTGCGACACACCGTATGGATTGGAAGTCATTACCGACACAGAAGCGGAGCGGGATCCAAGTCGGCGAACCATCAATGACACCGTTTGGCAGGGAGGCTCTTTCACTAACGCGGCACTTAGTTTGTTTGTGGGGAATGACGTCGATGAGAGCCTCGAACTTGCCGAGCGTGTGGCCAACCATTGGCGTACAGGCCTCAACGACCAATGGAGCTACAACGATTTAACGACCGCGTGGAATGGTGATCCCTGGTGCAACGCTCACTACGGGAGACAGTTGATCTTTTGGACCATTCCGATGGCATTGTCCGGGCAAGATTACTCCGCCGTCGACGGTAGGTTGGCTTTGAGTCCGCGATACGACGCTCCCTATCGTCTTCCGTTTTACACACCAGCGGCCAACGGTGTGCTCAACGCGGCGGCGGATGGCAAGCTGACGATCGAACTGCTGAGCGGTGAACTGGACATTTCCGAGCTTGTCGTTTCGGGGTCCGTCTTCGCGGTCGAATTGTCGATGAAGTCCGGCGATGTCGAGCAGCTCGGCGAGGTCGTCGCGAATGCCTCCGTGCCCGACCAGGCAAAGGGTGCCTCCGCTGCGTCGAATCCAGTCGAAAGGATGTTGCGAGAAGCATGTCGGACGCTCAACCTTGACTTTGATGAGGTGTTCACCGGGTATCGCACAGCACCGTACGAACGCTATCGCTGGTCAACGACCCTGGATGAGGCAGGCCTTCCTATCATCCACGCTCTACCGCCGGAAGAAGAAATGGGCTGATCATCTCTGGTTCTGGCACGACGATCTAAAAATGCTACCCGCGTTGTTGAAATAGAAGATCGCTATCAACGAAGAAATACATTCGGGAATCGGTTTAGAAGAGTCATGTCAATGCTTAAGTTTATCTACGGATTGTTCCTGGTCTCGACCGTTTTTTCGTCACCCGCTGTTGCCCAAAACCATCCCAATGTTCTGTTCATCCTGATCGATGACTTTGGATGGAAGGATGTTGGTTATAACGGGAGCACGTTTTACGAAACGCCGCGGATCGATTCACTTGCCAGGCAGTGGATGAGGTTCGATCATTGCTACACGCCCAGCCCGATGTGCTCGCCAACCCGAGTGAGCATTCTGACCGGAAAAAATCCTGCTCGCCACGGAGTGACACAGTGGTTAGCCGGTCGCGATACCTTCTATGGTCGTGAGGGAGAGACGCCACGTGTTTACTGTCCGGTGCCACAATCTTCCGGCATCAAGGACAGCGAAGTGACGCTCGGCGAGGCTTTTCAGGAGGCTGGCTACGAAACAGCGTTCTACGGCAAATGGCACATGGGCAAGTTGAAAGCGACTGGGGGGCCAAAGAACCATGGCTATGATTCGCAACTGGCGGTCATTGAGGAAAACAACTGCACAATGTTCTATCCCTTCGGGAATAAGAAGTATTTCCCCGAGGCAACTCCAGGTGACAACTTCACGGACAAGTTAACGGACGCCGCCATCGAGTTTGTAACGGCCGATCGTGATCAACCCTTCTACCTGCATCTATCGCACTTCGCGATGCACTACCCAATTGCGTCAAAGCCGGAACTTCGAGCGAAGTATGAAGCCAAACGCAAGGCTTTGCCGCTGCTGGAACAGGACCGTATGTTGGATGACTATTCGCACCAGCCGCATCGCATGCGGCAGGATGATCCCGAGTACGCCGGCGAACTGGCGACGTTGGACAAGAACATTGGCCGACTTGTGGACGCGCTCAAAGCCGCTGGACGATACGAAAACACCATCATCGTCCTGACCGGTGATAACGGCGGTCGTGCCACGATGAATTTGCTTCATTCAACGTCGCTGCAACCAATCCGCGGTGGCAAAACCTTCCTCTTTGAGGGTGGCTTGCGGACGCCCTTGCTCATTTACTGGCCAGATCATACGAAGCCGGGCATGCAATCAAACGTGCCAGTCACCAGTATGGACCTCTATCCTACGCTGCTGGACATGGCAGGCTTGCCGCAGAAAGGCGAACAACACATTGATGGTGTTAGTTTGGTGCCGCTTGTCCGGGGCGAACAAACTCAGCGGGACACGCTCTATTGGCATTTTCCTCACTACCAAGGCGAGGGTGCTTATCCAGCCAGTGCGATTCGCAAGGGTGATTACAAGCTGATTGTCAATTATCACCATCACGACTCGCTACTGTTTGACGTGGTGAACGATCCCGATGAAACGAAAAACCTCGCCGCTGCAATGCCTGAGAAAACCGAAGCTCTAAGGAAACAGCTAATGGTCTATCTGCAGGAAACAGGGGCACATATTCCGCAAACTCTAACCAAGTGAGTCATGTTGATGACCAAGAAGTTGATCGTGATCGGTCTGGCTGTGTGGGGCATGATGCTCGCCGGAGACCTTCGTGCGGAAGAAAACCCAGCAGCCGTCGCCGCGCCGCGAGCGACGACAGGAAAGAATCAGTGGGTAACAAACCATTACGCTCGCATGATGGCACTGGCGGATCAATCGCCGGAGGAATTCAAGGTCGTTTTCGTCGGTGATTCGATCACCAAGAAGTGGCTTGATATGTCGGGTTCCTTGTGGGCTGACAACTTCGGCGATGTGGACAGCCCTTATTACGCCTTGAATCTAGGTGTGCCCGGTGACCGCACCGATCATGTTCTGTACCGATTGAAGTCCAAAGCGGACGGCGGATTGGGAAATCTGGACAATCCCGCAATCCAGCCAAAGGTGATCGTGTTGATGATTGGCACCAACAATCTTTTTCCACCGCATAGCGCCCAGCAGATCTCCGACGGGATTGAGGCAGTCGCGAATCGCTTACGTGAACTGCGTCCGGAGGCGGAGCTGATCATCTGTTCGGTCATTCCATCGCACAATCCCATTAACAACAAGCAGCAGATCATACCGGCCAACGAAACGCTGCCCGCGCTGGCTGCGCGTATGGGCGACAAAGTTACTTTCCTGGACCTGTACCCTGCGTTTCTTAATGAGAAAGGCGAGAAAGACCACAAGTTCTATGTCGACGGTCTCCATCTCAATGAAAAAGGGTATGAAGTGTGGCATCGTCGATTGATGCCAGTATTGAAAGAGATTCTTCAGTAAGATCGCTGAAGAAAACGAGGTCCAAACAGAGCAGATCAAAAAACTCGAACAGAAAGATGCGAAAAATGAAAGCGATTCTTACGGCTGGTTTCATTTTGATTCGTGTCGTCGCAATACTTGAGTAACGCGAGCTCGACTGACTCCAAGATGCCTTGCGAGTATCGCCCGCGATTCAAACTTCCCACTATCCATCAACGCCTGATAATGAAGTGCCAAACGCATCCGATCACGTTTTGGTTTTTCATTCTCCGATTCTCGCCGAATTCGGTCCGAAATCGAGTTCCATTTGAACATTACGATCACCGGCAATCGGCGGAACTTCTTGGTACGGGAGGCACCTAGCTCGATGAATCCGCGTTCGGACTGAGACCGCCTCGGGAAGCCTTTCAAAAGCGTTCTCGGTTAACAAATCAGCTGGATAGAGACACGGCTATGCTTGCTGTTTCCAAATTCCATGTGGCGATCTCCACTGCAAAAAGTTCTACTGGTGTCCTCGATCCTCCACTCGAATCATTAGAGCCGTTGATCTAATACGATCGGCGGCTTTTTTCATTGGCTTTCCGGTAGCTAGTGGCTCGATTCAGAAAGTCCAAGCAGTTTCTGCGACTTTAAGGTGGAATGTGGCAAGTGACTTTGAGCAAGACACCGGCCTTGATCGGACCTTTGCACAGATAGCGATGCTAGTTTATTGAAATGGCACCCAGGGTTGATATTTCAATGGTAATAGACAGCCCTTGAAGGAGGTCAACTCATGGATGCCAAGGCTCGATCTAGTTCCGCCGACCCGTGGCGGGAAATCCCTAGTGCTTTGTCAAGGCGAAGAATGGGGAATGGGGAATGGGGAATGGGGAATTGGGAATGGGGAATTGGGTTGGCTACATCAGCCGCCGCGCGCTGTCGTGGGGTTCTCGTGGGGTAACCGCTGGCTCGCGCCAAGCGGCTAATCCCAAAATCGTACGTTGACAAAGCACTAGGTGTATCCGGCCATCGAAGATCTCGGCTAAGACGCCGCCTTTGCGATCGCCTCACGTGCAACTGCTAGACACTGCTTCATATCTTCAATCGGATTGTCGGGATTCGACTCGTACTCCAACGAAATCGAACCGTCGGCGGGGAAGTTGATCTCCTTCAATGCCTTGAAGACACCGACCACATCCAAGTTGGCCTGACCAATGACGACGTTGTGCGATCCCTTGTCGCCTTTGTGCGTGTCGTCCTTGATGTGGGCCGCGAAGACACGGTCACCCAACTTGCGGATCACATCGACTGGATTCTCGTTGCTGCGAATGTAGTGTCCCGTGTCGACACAAGCGCCGATTCGTTTGTCGTGATCTTTCACGGCGTTCAACGTGTCGTCGGACTTGTCGAACAGCGCTCCAGGTCCGTGATTGTGGATGCAGACGCGAATGTCGTATTCGGCGACCAGTTTATCCAGGCTGTCAAAAGAATCCGGTTGAGGGTTCGCTGTGATGTTTTTTACGCCAGCCTTCTTGGCGAATTCAAAGACCTTGCGATTGGCGTTGTGATTGGCACTGAAGCCATTCACACCGTGAGCATTCAGTGTGATGCCAGCCGATGCGAGCAACTTCTTCGTTTCCGCGATCGTCTCGTCAGTCGCGTCGAGCGCGAGGTGCTTGCTGTAAAACTCGACGTAATGCACGCCCATACCTTGGATGTGTCGAACGGCTTCGTGCAGATCGAAGTTCCGCAGCGAATAGCTCTGGATGCCAATCGGCCAGCCTTGATACGGATCGTCGGCCAGCAGCAAGCCAGCCGCTCGCAGGACGCGCGGTGCATCAAAGAACGTAGCACCGGCGGCAGCGGCGGAACTAAGAGCAAGGAATCGGCGACGGGAAAGCGATAGGCTCATGGGGCACCTCAGCGAGTGGATGGTTATCAAACGGAACCTCGCCATTATGCGACGCAACCTGCTCCACCTCAAGCCAGCGAGAGGGAAACGCTGGGCATACGTACTTACCATACTTCCTGCGTCGAGTTGCAGCGTCTTCTGAGCCCCCAGTAGAATGTGAACTGCTGAAACGACAACGGTTGGAGTTCGCGTTTTAGCGTGTGTTTTCGGTCTCAAGGCTGCATTCCAGCAAATGGTGCAACCCATGTTTCTAGCTTTGACGCTGCACGGGCGCTCCGGCTCCAGCCAGGTACACATCATGTATGGGATCGGTCGTTGTCTGATAACGCTCATCGTCGTCGCTTGCTGCGCTTCGGCGATGGCGGCCGAGAGGTTGCCCAACGTCGTGTTCTTTCTGGTCGACGATCTGGGATGGTGTGATCTAGGTTGCTATGGCAGCCGTTTCTATGAAACTCCGCACATCGACCAGTTCGCGGCGGAGAGCGTGCGATTCACCCAAGCCTATGCGGCCTGCCACGTCTGTTCGCCGACTCGAGCCAGCATCGTGACCGGCAAGTACCCGGCGAGGCTACACTTGACGGACTGACTGCCAGGTCGAAATGAGTTCCCGTTTCAGAAGCTAAAGAATGCGACCATCCATCCGCATCTTCCACTCGAAGAAACCACGATCGCCGAAGCACTGAAAGAACACGGCTACATAACCGGGCACTTTGGCAAATGGCATCTCGGCGAGGATCCATCCGGCCCTTTGCAGCAGGGATTCGATGTCCAGGTTCCTCGGTGGAACAAAGGCTGGCCGAAAGCCGGCTATTACTCTCCGTTTCAAATGAATGGGATCGAGGATGCTCCGGGAGATTACCTGACCGATCGTCTGACCGACGAGGCACTACGATTTATCGAGAAGCACCAAGACCGTCCGTTCTTTCTCTACTTGTCTCATTTCGCCGTCCACGACCCGATCGAAGGTCGTGCCGATCTCGTCCGGAAGTACCAGAAAAAGTCGGAACGCGTTCCTGCCCGAGAAGTTAGTCCTTTCATCTTGGAAGGAAATCCGGATGCGTTGATTCCGTTGTCGCGAGCCGAGTTAAATGCACTGCAGGAAACCGAGTCCTATCGCGGCCATCGAGTCTTGCCCCATCAAATAGTCAAAATCAAGCAACACCAAGACAACCTGCAGTTTGCTGCCATGGTCGAAGGCATGGACGAGAGTTTCGGACGCGTGCTGGCGCAACTCAAGACGCTCGGGCTGGATGATAATTCGATCGTCATCTTCTGTTCCGACAATGGAGGCATGTCCGCCGCTAATTTTGGGCGGCCCAACCGGGTCATACCTGACACGCAACTCGACAAGGCGTACGCCACGTCGAATCTTCCGCTACGAGGCGCGAAAGGTTGGCTGTACGAAGGCGGCATCCGCGTGCCGACGTTGGTGAAATGGCCGGGCCGGAGTAAGCGAGGGATCGAGTGTGATGTGCCCGTAATCAGCACGGACTTCTATCCTTCGATTTTGGAGATGATTGGCGTCGCTGCTCGACCGGAACAACATCTGGATGGTGTGAGCTTTGCTGGCTTGCTAATGGGTCAAGAACGGCTTGAGCGAAAAGCGATCTATTGGCACTTCCCGCACTACAGCAATCATGGCATGCAGAGTCCTGGCGGGGCGGTTCGCTGTGGTGACTACAAGCTGATCGAGTACTTCGAGAACAACACCGTTCAATTGTTCGATCTACGAAATGATTTGGGAGAACAAAACGACCTGGCGAGCGTCGAGCCAGAAATCGCCGGGAGGTTGAAATCGATGCTGCATCGTTGGCGAGCGAATGTCGCGGCTTCGATGATGGAGCAGAATCCTGGTTACCAACCAGATCGATAATTGCGTAGCATCGGTCGAGGTGCCACGTTCCCTTGCTAGAACGCTATAGTACAGACCGTACAACGCGTTTTCGTCCGCAGTCTTCCAGCAAGGCCAGAGCATGCATTTAGAAACTTTGTGGGAGGGCAAGCATCGTCCGATTGCGATTCTGGCCTTGGTAGCGATCGCGATCCATGTTGCGCTGCGACTGGGTACAGCCGCCGACGAGCACACCGCCGCCTATCCGCTGTATGTGGCGCTGGCCTTGGG
>CAUJKL010001083.1 GCA_963204995.1 Planctomycetota bacterium
CCGCCCTTTTGGCAGGCGTCGTCACAGCCCTTGCCACCATTCTTCTGGCAAGCACCACCGCCGCATCCCTTGCCGTCACCCTTTTGGCATGCGCCGTCTTTACAGCCATTGCCCTTCTGGCAAGCGCCGTCTTTGCAGCCACCCTTTTGTGCGGCATCACAACCACCACATTTGCCACCTTTTTGTGTCGCGCCTACCCCGAGCATCCGGTCGAGTAACTCGAACCCGTAGCTCTGTTGCGCACATAAGGCAACGCCCAGGACCATAGTCCCTAGTATTACATTCCACTTCATTGAGCCATGTCTCCTATACGATGGAACCATCGAGCTGCCGCGACTCCCTACCAGCTGTGTGGCGGGTCTTTGCAGTCCAGTGTTATTGCGGGCACTGTCTACAAGCGAACCGTCGCTCAACCCTCCGTGAGAGAAATTAAGTCAGGAACTCCAATTCCTGTCGCGCTGGTTGCAAGCACGGTCTACTCGCAAACGGAAATCACGTCAGAACCGGTCGAGCCAATCCTTGACCCGAGAATCCGTTCCGGTTGGCTTTTTGTGGGAGATACCGGTCTGTAACCGATCACTCCACATCAAGCGTCAGTTTCCGTATCGACCGCGTCCTGGAAACGGCTTGAGGCATCGTAACTAATTTTGAGCAAGTGGTTTACAACTACTGTTAAGTAGAGATTGACGGCCTCGTAAGCTGGTAAACCTTTGCCGATTAACCGGCCCGTTGGACCCGTTGCGCGCTGTGTCTCGCCCGCATAATCGTCACCGCTTTCCACACGCAGTCGCGGCAGTGAGAACAGCCGTGTCGGGGCAGAATTCTCCGATCGTACCGCCTGGATAAGTTCATTTGAACGTTCTCCGCTCCTGGTCTCACGCATCTACGTCTGTTAGAATGACCCCGAATTGAAACCGCAGGGCGAGTCTGATTGTGATGACAACCTTTGCAGAATAAATCCCCCCATCTGGCATTCCCACCCTGGCCACATTCAATGCTCCAAGACGTTAGTCAACGTGGTTACGAAGTTGCCGACTTCGCCGAAATCATCGGAGTGCCCTGCCCCTGCGGAACAGCGCGACGTGCGTTCGGGGACGTGGTGGACTTTCCCGGAACCATTCACGTCACGGAAATCTCGGCTGCGGCGCGTTTGCACTATCACAAGCGTCTGACCGAAACGTACTACTTCCTTGAGTGTGCCCCCGACGCCCAGTTACAACTTGATGAAGAGCTGATCGATGTCCACCCTGGGATGTGCGTCATGATTCGGCCCGGCACACGTCATCGAGCCGTTGGTAAGATGAAGGTGCTGATTGTCGTGCTGCCTAAGTTCGACTCGGAAGATGAATGGTTTGATTGACCACTTTGCTCGACACATTTTTCCATTGAGACCTATCTAATCGGTGTTACTTATGATGAAGACAACTCAACTTCGTGGGCCAGTGTTGCTCGCGTTGACGGCGATCGCCAGCTTACTCACCACTAGCTCAGCGGTCGTGGCCGCGACGGACCCACTCGATTGGTCGAACTGGCGCGGCCCCGAACTAAACGGTGTCTCGCGTGAAACGGGCTTGGTCGACGACATCGATCTCGCGGATGACAGCGAGATGGTCGAGTGGAAGCGTGACGATCTCGGCGGTCGCAGCACTCCAATCGTTATGAACGGCAAACTTTACACCATCGTTCGCGCCGAACCCGACACGAATCGCGAAGGTGAAAAGGTTGTCTGCGTCGACGCTACAACCGGCAAGACGATTTGGGAGAACCGCTTTAACGTTTGGCTTTCGGATGTGCCCGCCGAGCGCGTTGGTTGGTCGTCCGTCGTTGGCGACCCCGAGACCGGCTACGTTTACGCGTTGGGTGTCTGCGGCTTCTTTCAGTGTATGAATGGGGAGACCGGCGAGCGAATCTGGTCCATCCCCTTACACGAGCAATTTGGCTTGCTCAGCACCTATGGCGGCCGCACTAACTTTCCCATCATTTGCGACGACCTCGTCATCATCAGCTCGGTTGTCATTGGTTGGGGCGACATGGCGAAACCGGCTCACCGTTTCATCGGCTTTGACAAGAAGACCGGTGAAGTCGTTTGGTACAACGGAACGAAGTTGTTCCCGGACGACACCACATACAGCTCGCCGACTCTCGCGGTGTTGAACGGCCAGAAAGCAATGGTGTTCGGCTCGGGCGACGGCCAAGTGTGGGCTTTTCAGCCCCGCACGGGCCAGCCCATTTGGAACTACGATTTTTCCCTGCGTGGCTTGAACGTTTCCCCGATTATCGTCGACGAAACGGTGTACATGGGGCACAGCGAAGAGAACATTGGCGGTTCGACCGCGATGGGAGCGATCGCTGCGATTAATGGTGCGAGTCAAGGCGACATCACCAAATCAGGCCAGCTTTGGAAGGTCGAAGAGTTGATGGTGGGTAAGAGTTCGCCCCTTGTTATTGGTGACTTGCTTTATTGCTTCGACGATCGAGCCAAGCTTCACGTCTTGAATGCGAAGACCGGCGAATCTGTCGGCCGGCCAATCTCACTCGGCGGGACGTCTCTCCGAGCGTGTCCTCTGTACGCGGATGGTAAAATCTACGCATTCTCGACCAGCGCCTGGGCGATCCTCAAACCCGACGAGAAGAAGGGGGCCACGATCGTCAATCGCGGACGGTTCTCGAACGGCGAAGAGGTAAATGCGTCGCCGATCTGTTCGCATGGCCGAATCTATCTGCAAACCAGTCTTGCAACGTACTGCTTGCGAGACAAGCAGAAAACGCAGGGCGCTGAGCCTTTGCCCGCACCGGTTGACGAGGCGAGTGTCAGTGAAGATCAGGAACCGGCTCATGTCCAACTCGTGCCGGCCGAATTGTTAACGAAGCCCGGCACAGATCAAAAGTATCGAGTCCGCCTGTATAATTCGCACGGCCAGTTTCTGAAGGAGTCGCCAGCGACGTTCACGTTGAATGGTCCCGGCACGATGAGCGAGGATGGTGTCTTCACAGCTGCGGAAGATGCTCCTCACACGGCCACGATCATCACGGCAAAAGTTGGCGAGTTAACGGGCCGCGCCCGAGTTCGCGTCGTGCCCGACCTGCCGTGGAAGTTTGACTTCGAGGGTATGAGCGACTTGCCAGTCACGTGGGTCGGCGCTCGCTATCGTCACGTCC
Source organism: Planctomycetota bacterium (assembly GCA_963204995.1). Lineage (GTDB taxonomy): Bacteria > Planctomycetota > Planctomycetia > Pirellulales > Pirellulaceae. Next base: position 3,160 of record CAUJKL010001083.1, read on the forward strand.
TTCGCAAGGAAGGCGATAATACGATCGCCGTCAAGGTGCCCACGATTCCGAAGGGCACTCGCAGTCGCTGCTGGTTCGGGCCATCGGACTTGCACGACTACACGATTCAAGCCGACGTTCGCGGCTTGATCGCGTTTGACAAGATGCCCGACATTGGCTTGACCGCACAAGGCTATGCCCTCGATATGCAAGGTGCCAGCCAAAAGCTGCAGATTCGGTCGTGGGCTCCTCAGCTGCGAATGGATAAGACGATCGATTTCGCCTGGCAGCCCAATATCTGGTACGTCATGAAACTGCAGGCGTCCAACGAAGTGGGACAGACCGTTGTTCGCGGCAAAGTGTGGCCGCGCGGCGAGGACGAACCTGCGGAGTGGACGATCGTGGCAACGGACGAAGCTCCGAATCTCAGCGGCAGTCCCGGTCTGTTCGGCAACGCCAAGGACGCAGAGATTCATATCGACAACATCCTGGTCACTCCCAATTGACCACTCACTAAGAAACTATCTTTGCGGCTCGTTGCCAGTATGCAACGCGAGCCACTTCACGGTACGGAGAGAACACAAACGATGAAGACAACTCAGACAGTGATTGCTTTGACGCTTGCGCTTGTGGCGGGCATGTTTGCGACCACGTTATTGTCAGGCTGTCGAAAGCCTTCCACGCCAGGCACTTCAGGGTCGTCCGGCTCACACACTTCGAGCGTAGAAGATGTCGATATCTCGATCCCGGAAGTCGATCCCGGCGAACGGATGACGGAAACACCATCCGTCGACGCACCTGAGGCACCGGCACCTGAGGCACCGGCACCTGAGGTATCAGCACCTGAGGCACCGCCATCTGAGGCACCGGCACCCCAGCCCAAAGACGCTCCGAAAGGCGAGCCTGCGCACGAGCCTGCGGCCGAAGCCAAGCCAGCAGAACCAAAGGCCGAGCCGGCCCCAGCCAAACCGGCCCCAGCCAAACCAGCTGACGAACCGGCACCACCGCAACCGGCAGCTCCCGAGGCACCCCAGCCCGCAGCGGGCGAAGTCTCGGCGAAACCCGCCGCCAGTCCCATCGATAAGTCGGCCAACGCGCCGATCAAGCCGGGCGATTGGCCGCAGTGGGCGGGGACAAGTTATCGCAACAACACGCCGATTGGCAAGAATATTCCGACCGAGTGGGAAGTCGGCGACTTCGACCGAAAGACGGGCGATTGGCTCAGCGACAACGCGAAGAACATCAAATGGGTTGCCGCCCTCGGTAGCCAAAGCTACGGGAACCCGGTCGTTGCGGGTGGACGAGTTTACGTCGGCACGAACAACGGTAAAGGTTGGCTGAAGCGTTATCCGTCGAAGGTTGACTTGGGCTGTCTGCTCGCCTTCAGCGAGGCGGACGGCAGTTTTCTGTGGCAGGACTCCAACGAAAAATTACCCTCGGGGCGCGTTCACGACTGGCCGCTGCAAGGAGTCTGTTGTGCTCCCTTGGTCGAAGGCGATCGGCTGTGGTATGTCACCAACCGCGGCGAATTGAAGTGCCTCGACACGCAGGGCTACTACGATGGTGAAGATGATGGCCCCGTGCAAAATCAACTAGCCGCCATTTTTGACATCATGCGGAACGAAGATGCTGCGAAAGATCAAGTTGCACCCTCCGCCAAGGAACTTGACGAAGGCAAGCTCCCCACGCTGCTGCGCGAGCAGTTCAAGGAACGCGGCGTCGAGTTGCCGGAAGCGGTTGCTATCGCCGTTGACGAGGCGGGGAAGAAGTGGACGCTCACTGCCAAGCTCGGTGAAGCGGAGCGCACGTTCAAGCTGCTGATCGCGGGACCGCGCTTGGCCGCCTTCAAGTTGGTGACGCCGGACGACAAAGAAGAAGCGGATCTTGTCTGGAAGCTGGACATGATGGACCAGCTGAGCGTATCTCAGCACAACATGTGCAGTTGCTCCGTCACGGCGCTGGGAGATATTCTGTTCGTCAATACGTCGAACGGAGTCGATGAATCGCACATCACCTTGCCCCAACCGAATGCTCCCAGCTTCATCGCGGTCGACAAGACCACGGGCGAAGTTTATTGGACGGACAAATCCCCAGGACTGAACATCTTGCACGGCCAGTGGTCTTCGCCAACAGTCGCACGCCTCGGCGGTGTCGATCAAGTAATCTTTGCAGGCGGTGACGGCTGGGCTTACAGCTTCAAGGCCGACAAGGGGAAAGATGGAAAACCTGAACTGCTGTGGAAGTTCGACGCCAATCCCAAGACATCGAAGTGGGTGATTGGAGGCCGTGGCACTCGCAACAATATCATCGCCACGCCTGTTGTCTATGACGGGCTGGTCTACGTGGTCGTGGGACAAGACCCAGAACATGGCGAAGGCGAAGGACATGTGTGGTGTATCGATCCCAACAAGCGAGGCGATGTCAGCCCTCAGTTGGCCATGAACGTCAAAGGTGATCAACGCGTTCCGATCGAACACCGGCGAATTCAGGCCGTCATCGAAGAGGAAGGCGATGTCGCCGTCGACAACGCGAACTCTGCCGTGGTCTGGCACTACAGCCAATACGACCAGAATGGCGATGGCGAGTTTGACTTTGAAGAAGAAATGCACCGCTCGATCGGTACTGTCGCCATCCAAGACGATTTACTGTACGTCGCCGACTTTAGTGGTTTGTTCCATTGTCTCGATGCCAAAACCGGCAAGCCACATTGGACCTACGACATGCTCGCCGCCGCGTGGGGTTCGCCGTTGATCGTGGAAGGACGCGTTTATATCGGCGACGAAGACGGCGATGTCTGCATTTTCAATTTGACGGCGGAGAAGCACGATCCGATCGCCGAGATCAATGTCGGCAACTCCGTTTACAGCACGCCGGTCGTTGCTAACGACGTACTCTTCATCGCCAACAAGACGCACGTCTTTGCCATCAAAGTTCCACAAGGAGCCGAGTAAAGGAAGTCTCGCGCGCCCCCGGTGCGCCGCTCCGGCCTCTTTGGCGACCAGATGGGCTTCGCTTGTCTGGTCGCCGCCAGCGCGTGACACTCTCGTGCGAGTGAAGCGTTACTGAGAATTGCCCTGCGTTTGATCGATTGGCACGACGATCGCCTCGCCACAGGCGTCGCAATCGTAGAAGGCTTCATCGTTCACGCCGAAAGTGCAACGATTTCCCGCGAATTCCAAACGCTGCCGCCTGAAAATCCCGCCCTGAAATCCCCCTCGCGGTAATCCGCAATCGCGTGGTAAGATGGCGAACCTGCTCCCAGCAAAGGACTGCATGAGGGGATTGCCATGTTCGAGATGAGTACGTTGGACCTGTTACTGCTGGCCACCGCCACCTATTTCGCGGTGATTACGCTAGTACGACTGATGCGGCGTCGCCGGGAGCGTATTATCGAAGACTTGACCAAACAGGTCGAGTTGGAGCAGGAACGACTCAAGGAAGAGCGGAAGAAAGAGAAGCGACGAAAGATGCGCGAGCAGATGGAGCAGCAGCAACGCCGGCGGCGTGGTGCTGCCTGACCGCGACCGGCCGATGAGCCCTCAAGTAAAGTGTTATGACCAAGCGTCTGTATATCGAAACCGTTGGCTGCCAGATGAACGTCCTCGACAGCGAGATGGTCGTGGCGAGTTTGCGTAAGCACGGATACGAATTAACCAATAACCCGAAGCTCGCCGATACGCTGTTGTTCAATACGTGCAGTGTTCGGGAACACGCGGAAGACAAAACTTACAGCGCGCTCGGCCATCTGAAGAAGCTCAAAACGAAGAATCCTGAGAAGGTCATCGGTGTGATCGGCTGCATGGCTCAGAAGGATCAGAAACTGGTCTTCGAGCGTGCTCCTTACGTCGACTTGGTGGTTGGTCCCGGCCAGTTGCAGCAGATTCCCGAACTGGTCGAGCGGATCGA
>CAUJKL010001084.1 GCA_963204995.1 Planctomycetota bacterium
AAGTACAGAAACGCACGGCCGGCCAAAGCGGGATTCAGAAAGTTCTTGCCGGTTCCGCCAAACAACTCCTTGGCGATCACGACGCCGAACGAAGTCCCCAGCGCGACTTGCCACAAAGGGATCGTCGGCGTCAGCGTCAGCGGTAACAGCATTCCGGTAACCAGCAGGCCCTCATTGACCTGATGCTTGCGAATGATCGCGAACAAGATCTCCCACGCGCCGCCCACGACCATGCAGACAATGTACACGGGCAAGAAATAAAGCCCGCCGTGTAACAGGTTCGATACGACACTGCTCGGCGAATATCCGACGCCCGATATTTCCATCACCGCGCCACGCCAGTTGTCGATCGACTCGACGCCCATCGCTTGCATGGCCAGGTTCGCCTGATATCCCGTGTTGTACAAGGCCATGTAAATGCATGGCAACAAGGCCACGATGACCACGCTCATCATGCGCTTCAGGTCCATCGAGTCGCGAATGTGTGTCAGCCCGCGCGTGACGGTGCTGGGCGTGAAGAGGAACGTATCAAGGGCCTCGTACAGCGGAGCCCAACGTGCCAGCTTGCCCCCTTCTTCGAACGCCGGGCGAACGCGCTGCGTGATCCGTTCAAGAAATCGCATAGTCCGACTCAGCCTTCCACTTCGATGCGAGTGAGGTTCTCGCGGAGCATGGTCCCGTAGTCGTACTTGCCGGGGCACACGAACGTACACAGCCCCAAATCTTCTTCGTCCAGCTCCAGGCATCCCAGGGCTTGGGCCCGCGCGGTGTCGCCGACGATCAACGCTCGCAAGAGGAACGTCGGCAGGATGTCCAGCGGCATGACCTTCTCATACATGCCGATCGGCACCATCGCTCGCGGTTCGCCTTGTGTCGAAGTGGTGAACCCGTACTTTCGCCGATTGCCCATGAGGGCGGAAGCGAAGACCGGTTTGACCGAAAACTTGTTCCAACCGGCTCCAGCCCATCCCATGAACTCGCGCCGACGCCCTTCTTCGAGTCCGCACACCTGCTGATGATAACGGCCGAGGAAACGATGCGAACCGACCGCTTGCCGCCCGCAAAGCACCGAACCGGAAACGACGCGCACTTCGCTGTCATTCAACTCGCCGGCGATCAATTCGTCGAGGTTGGCTCCGACGCGAGTGCGTAACAGACGCGGATTTTTGACACCGGGACCACCCAACGCGACGACTCGTTGCACATCCAGCCGCCCGGTGCGAAATAGCTTGCCGATCGCAATCACATCTTGATAGTTGAGATACCAGACGGTCTTCTTGTCGCCCACCGGGTCAAGTAGATGAATGTGGGTACCGGCAAGGCCGGCCGGATGCGGGCCGTCGAACTCTTCGACTCGCACCGTCTCGATTTCGCCGCCGGGGATGTTGGCACCGGGCGACTGACACAAGTACAGCGTTCCTTCGGTCAGCCGCGACACAACGTGAAGTCCGTCCGCGAACGCGTCGCGATGCTCGGCGATGATCACGGCGGGGTCGGCGGCGAGCGGATTCGTATCAATTGCCGTGACAAATACCGAGTGTGGCGCGGACGCGGGCGATGGAACTTTGCCGTATGGTCGCGTGCGGAGCGCTGTCCACAGCCCGGACGCGACGAGGTTCTCGAGCACTTGCTCGCGCGACAGCGTTCGCAGATCGGCATGCTCGTACGTCGTGTACTTTTCTTCGTCATCCCCATCCAATTCGATCTGGATGGATTCAAATTTCCGCTTGGCGCCGCGGTTGATGGAGACCACTTTACCACCACCGGGCGAAGTATAGCGCGTCCCCGGATTCTTCTTGTCCTCGAAAAGGAGCTGTCCGCGTTTCACTCGGTCCCCTTCACGAACGGCCATGGCGGGTTTTAGCCCGACGTAATCATCCCCTACCAAGCCGACGCTCCGCACCGACGTGCCGTAATCGATCGTTTGTGCTGGCGCACCCTCGATCGGAACGTTCAGGCCTCTCGAAATTCGGAGCATGCGCCAACCTGCGGTGGTGAGTTTTGCCAATCGTGATTCGCTTCGCTTGGCTTGAAGAAGTCGATTCTATACAAGGCGAGTACTTTTAGAAGATCCACGACAAGATTAGAGGCCGTGAGCCAAGTTTCTGTCGACGGCGATCTATGTCCAACGCGCCGGGACGACGTTGGCACTTGATTTGCAAACGAAGAGTTGGAGCCTGAGTGAACTCGGGTTAGCTATTGAAAAACAAAGAGAACGCGTCAGGTCAAACGCGGCAAAGTGTATCGATCGGTGTGCAGAGTCGCATCCAGGCACATGGTTGTTAGCGATTGGTCAGTCGTTTATGTTGCTTATAGTGAATCCAGGCCTTGCTGCGGGGAGAAACGAAAATGCACAGAGTACATCACGTTTTGTCGGTCAAAGGAGACCAAGTCCACACGATTTCTGAGGCCGAGAGTGTTTTGGAAGCCGTCAAAAGGATGAACGACCTCAAGATAGGCTGCCTGGTCGTGATGGGCGAGGGTGGTGCCCCGAGCGGCATCATCACCGAGCGCGACGTCCTGAGAATAATTCCGACCTCGGCGAATGATCTTTCCAACGTCGCTGTTGGCGATGTGATGACGAAGAACGTGATCGTGTGTGGCCTCGAAGATCAGATTGATGAACTCCGGTCCATCATGAAGGAACGATTCGTCCGCCAACTGCCGGTCGTCGATGACGATGGCAAATTGATTGGCATCGTTTCGCTAGGGGACGTCAGCGCGCATCTGATCGTTGCGAAAGCGACGAAGATTAAATATATGCACGATTACATTCACGGGCACGTTAGATAGTTTCGTATCCGCACGACGATGACTTACACAGCCGTTCGGCTCGACCGGTGAAAAATGCCGCATCGCAATCGTCGAGTCGCTGAATAGCGACACTGTCAACTCTAGACGACGCATGATTCTCATGTTACTTGCTGGCTAGTGCGTCATCGAGACTAAAGAGCGGGATAAGCTTCCAGCTTGACCCCCTTTCATCGCAAGTTGGAAGCTTACGCCACTTCGGCAACGACGTGGCGCACCGAACCGGGTGCGCGGTATCACTGAAAGCCGGTCCAGGCAATCGTTCGGCACACCGCTTGCAAATGTTATAGAATACGCCGACACATCGCCCGATGTCGAAGGCGACGCATCGAAAAGGAGGAGCCATCCATGAAACAGTTTGCCAAGATCCTGGTTGCTACCGACACGCGACTGGATGTCCATCCCATTATCGACGAGGCCGCCGAAGTTGCTCGACAGAATGGTGCGTCGCTGAAGATCGTCGATGTCGTCCCGGAGATTCCGTGGGCCGCGCGCATGATGGTCAAGGATCATGAGAACATTCGCCAACTGCTGGGCCGAGAAAAGCAGGAAAAACTTGATGCGCTCGCCGCACCGTTACGCGACCAGGGCATGGATGTCGAAGTGCGAGTGCTGTGGGGCAAGACGTCGGTCGAGATTATCCGCGAAGTCTTGCGCGGGCGACATGATTTGGTGCTGCGTGTCGCGAAAGGACACGACAGCCGGCACAAGGGCTTCTTTGGGACAACAGGTCGGCGATTGCTGCGTGATTGTCCATGCGCTGTGTGGCTGGTCGCGGCGGCGAACACGCCCGAATACAAACACGTAATGGGATGCATCGACACGTCGACGGGCCATGAGCTTGACGCGGAACTCAACCACAAAGTGTACGAGTTGGCTTCGACGATCAGCCGCCAGCATGAGGCTCGCCGGTCGATTATTCACGCCTGGCAAATTGAAGGAGAAGAATTGCTCAACGGGCGAATCCATCGGGAGGATTTCGAGCGAATGCGACAACAGCATCGTGACTACGTGGAAGGTGTGCTCAACAAGTTCCTGAAGTCTCACGACATTCAAACGAGTGACGCCGACATCCACATGCTCAAAGGGGATCCGGCACAAGTGATCCCATCATTTGCAGAGGAGCACGGTGTCGACTTAATCGTAATGGGCACCGTGGCACGAAGTGGTCTCACGGGCATGCTGATCGGCAACACGGCGGAACGCATTCTGGATGACCTCAAATGTTCCGTGCTGGCCGTCAAGCCCGATAGTTTCGTCTCACCGATCAAAGCGGGGGAGTACATCGACGTGTCAGGAAAACGTTCCAATGAAGTCGGCCGCGAAGCGAAGTGAAGCGTGTTGATTGTGCCCGTCACCGACGCGGAGGATTGAAGGACTCGCTATGATCGACTGGATTCTGAATCAGGACGAGGTGCAAGAATTCGGTGCCTTTCTTCTGCGGCTATCGATCGCCATCGTTCTCGGAGGCGTTCTGGGAGTCGAACGTCAATTGCGTGGGCGGTGGGCGGGAATCCGGACTCACATGATGGTATCGCTCGGAGCGGCCATCTTTACGCTGGCGGCAATCACGACCGCGCCGAACGACTCGAATGAAGTAACACGTGTGATTCAGGGGATCGCGGCGGGAATTGGTTTTCTCGGTGCGGGAACGATTCTGAAGCTCAGCACCGAGATCGAAGTCAAGGGACTGACGACAGCCAGCTCGATTTGGTTGGCAGCAGCGCTTGGCACGGTCGCCGGAATGGGTGAATACGCATTGGCAACGGCCTCGGGTCTGATGTCGGTCTTGGTCTTAGTGATCCTTCGGCCACTCACCAAGTCCGTCGGCAAAAACAATATGACACGCAAGGAAACAACCGATGATCACGAAACGATTCAGAATATGTAGTTTGCTGGGATTTCCGATCTACTTAGACCTCAGTTGGTTTGCGATCGCGATTCTGATTTCCTGGTCCTTGGCAACGGGTGTCTTTCCGCAGCAGGTAGAAGGATTGACAGGAGCCACCTATTGGACGATGGGCGTTGCCGGCGCGATTGGTTTGTTCGCGTCGATCCTGGCCCATGAGCTCGGTCATGCTGTTGTCGCACGGCGGTTTGATTTGCACATGCGCAGCATCACGTTGTTCATCTTTGGCGGCGTGGCGGAAATGAGCGAAGAGCCGCCGAGCGCCAAGTCGGAATTCTATGTCGCCATTGCCGGGCCTATCGTCAGCATCTTCATTGCGGTGGGATGCTTGGCCATCGGCACGGTTGGTGGCCACGTGATGCCCGATCCGGCTGCCGCCGTGATTTCGTACTTGGGAATGATCAACGGCATACTTGTCGTTTTCAATATGATTCCGGCCTTTCCGCTCGATGGCGGACGAGTGTTGCGTTCGATTCTGTGGCACGTCAAAGGCAATTTGCGCTGGGCCACGCGGATCTCAGCGTCCATCGGTTCCGGTTTCGGACTCCTGTTGATCGTGTTCGGATTGATGAATCTACTGGCAGGCAACGTAGTCGGAGCGATTTGGCAGGCGCTGATTGGGATGTTCCTGCGTAATGCGGCTCAATCGTCTTATCAGCATGTCTTGGTTCGTCAGGCCCTGGAGGGAGAACCGATCGCTCGCTTCATGCAGCCCGACGTCGTCACGGTCGACCCTTCGCT
>CAUJKL010001085.1 GCA_963204995.1 Planctomycetota bacterium
GCATGCCAGCGGGCAGTCCAACATGGCGATGAACGTCGGCGCTGTCGCCAAACGACTTTCGCAGGCGGAACAAGACATTCGTGAAGCCGCAGTTCCTGCCATCCGATTTCGGCGCGTCAACGAGAACGCATCAGAAATAGCTCTGGATGAGTTGCCAGCAGGGGCTGGCTGGAGTGTCTGCGACCCGAAGACGGTATCGAGTTACTCGGCCGCAGCGTTCTACTTTGCACGCAAGTTGCACAAGGAACTTGGTGTGCCAATCGGCGTCATTGGCTCGTCTCGTGGCGGAACTCCAATCGAGCCGTTCATTCCTCGCGCAGCCTTCGAGTCGCACCCGACGCTTCGGCGCGAGCTGGAGCTTGGCGACCAGGGCGATCTTCATGGCATTTGGAAGTTGCCGGGAGGAGTGCGAGCCCGCGACGCGAACTGGTTGCCTAGTCGCCTGTTTCATTCGCGACTCGCACCCATCGCTCGTTTCGCCGTGCGGGGCGTGATTTGGTATCAGGGCGAATCGAACTGCGGTGATGGGGAAGACCCACGAGACTATCAGCACAAGATGGGGGCGTTGATCTCGGGTTGGAGAAAGGCTCTTGGCAATGACAATCTACCGTTCTACTTCGTACAGCTGCCCGGCAGCGGCGCTCGCGAGGGCTGGCCTTATCTTCGCGAACAGCAGCGACTGAGCGCCGAACTGCCACAGACTGGAATGGTTGTCACGATTGATCTGCTCGATAAAGACATTCACCCACCCAACAAGTTTGACGTCGGGGAGCGACTTGCGAGATGGGCGCTCGCGGTCGAGTACGGCAAAGAGGTTTCGTTCAGTGGCCCAATGTTTCGGCGGGCGGAGTTCGCCGATCGAAAAGTCACCGTACACTTCACCCATGCCGACAGCGGCCTGATGGTTGCCGTAAAAAAAGGATTGGACGCCCCGCAGGAGAGTCCCGAAACGAAACTGTCGCACTTCGAGTTGGCCGACAAGACAGGCAAGTGGCATCCGGCTGAGGCGGCTATCGCAGGTCAGACGGTGGTCGTCAGTAATGTGGAACTATCAAAGCCCGTGTCGGTTCGGTACGCGTATACTGTCGATCCGCAGCACTGCCATCTCTATAATCGCGATGGCCTGCCCGCCTCGCCCTTCTGTTCGCATCCCGAGCTGCTAAACTACCTCCCCGAGTTGCCAACCGAGTGAACATTGACGATGTGCAGGTAGCTTGGGGGATTGATTCCTGCTGGCGCGAGCACGTTGGCTATCTTGCGATCGGGGTGCGAAGTGACGAAACGCAAACAATGGATTGGCCTGACGCTGTTCGTGATTGTCTGCCTTGGCGCAGGTGGCCTCGGAGCCATCGCGACCACACCAGAAATCGACGGCTGGTACAAGACGGTCACAAAGCCATCCTGGAATCCGCCCGACTACGTGTTTGGCCCGGTCTGGTCGACGCTGTTCTTCATGATGGGGATTGCGGCCTGGCTGGTTTGGGAGCAAGTTGGATTTCGCGGCGCGAAACTCCCACTTGGCCTGTTTGGCGTGCAACTTGTTTTAAATGTCGGGTGGTCGTGGATCTTCTTTGCGTTTCATCAGCCGGGCTGGGCATTTGTCGAGATCGTAATACTGTGGCTGGCAATTCTTGCGACGACAGTGGAGTTCTTCCGCCGCTCAGGAGTTGCGGGAAGCTTGATGGTGCCATACCTGGCGTGGGTGAGCTTTGCGAGTATGTTGAACTTCGCGATCTGGCAGTTGAATCGATGAACGCAGCCGTCTCGCACGGCTCAAGCGAAAGTCACAACTCACTCGGTGTCCCTTGGCGTCACTCAACAAGCGGAGTTGCCACTCGATACGGGCAATGACGGAGATGCGTCGCAGCCTGTCTTAGTGGTTCCTATTACGAAACTGAAGCAGGCACGAAGCGGTTGATCGTTCGCATTCGATCCGAGGATCAGAAAACTCGCTGTCTGCTCGCGGAATGACGAAAGCTTGTGACAGTCCCCGCCCGTGGCCGACGAATTCTCCAAAAGTCAGCTCGCAGACTTCTTCAGCACGGACTTAATCGCCAGCCAAGGAAAGAAAAACAGGATAAGCAAGCACAATTTGAAGAGGCCCAATCCACAGTAGATGATTAAATCCAATTCATGCGGCGACAGGCCAAACATCGGCCCATGTATCCGGTCGACGATGTCGCCAGTGAGCATAAAGACGACGGTCGAAAACAGGAGCAGCAGGAAGCCAAATACCCAGCAACGCAGTAATACGCTGGCCAGCGCCTCAAAAAAGTCTCTTGTGGAATCGAGCATGGCATTTCTTTCGAGCGGAGGAAGATGCATGGCATCCTAGATATGAATCCAAAGGTCGGCGGACACATTCTATCGACGACGATTCCGCCTCGGTAGAAGTGCCCCCTATCGCCTAACATTGTACCGCTATTAGAGAGGCCATCATGCGCTGGAACAAATACAAGCACGCTCTCAAAGTCTTTCTTGCCGTAAGTCTCGTCAGCGGTGCAGTCCAAGCGGATGTCATCGTCGAAGAGAACATCACTTACGGCAGAGGCGGGGACGCGGAATTGAAACTCGACATCGCACGGCCAGAAGGAGATGGTCCGTTTCCGGCGATCGTGTTCATTCATGGTGGCGGCTGGTATCAGGGAACTCGCCAGGGATACCGGGGACAAATCGTGGAAGCGGCCAGGCGAGGGTACGTGGCGGCAACGATCAGCTACCGGCTGATGAAATTTGATGAAGCGAAGAAGGAAACCACGACTGCCACCCCGAATTTCCCAGCACAAATCCACGATGCCAAGGCGTCAATTCGCTGGTTGCGCGCCAATGCGGACAAGTACGACGTCGATCCTGAGCGAATCGGTGTGACGGGCGGTTCAGCTGGCGGTCATCTCTCGTTGCTCGTTGGTCTAACGGATGCCAGCTCGGACTTGGAAGGTGACGGCGGAAATCCCGCTCAATCCAGCCGCGTGCAGGCAGTCGTGAACGTCTTCGGCCCAACAGATATGGCGGAGTGCTATGAAACAAGTTCCGTGGCGTGGATCTTCCGACTGTTCATGGGCGGAACGCCGGACGAAACCGGCGAGACCTACAAAGCGGCAAGCCCGATCACATATGCCAGCGCCGATGATCCACCGATTCTGACGTTACACGGGGATCGAGATGCGTTAGTTCCAATCGCTCAGGCTACAACATTGGACGAGAGAATGAAGTCGTCAGGTGCACGTCACACGCTAATGATCTTTGAGGGTCAGGGACACGGTTTCGGCGGCGAACACGCCATAAAGTCGGCAGGAGCCATGTGGAGTTTCTTCGATCAGCACTTGAAGCCGAAGAGCTCCGCGAAGTGATATCTAACCACAGAAGCAACGTCAGGTCTGGGCCTTCTCACTCCGCTTTACCCGGAAACACATGTCCCTTGGCTTCCATCTCGACGGCGTAGAGTGAAGTCCGCGCGGTGACAAATAGCGTCTGGTTATCAGGACCGCCGAAAGAACAGTTCGCTGGCTGTTCGGGGAATCTCAAAATGCCGAGTAGCTCGCCATCGCGATTGTAGACTTGAATCCCCAGGCCCGAGGTAATGTACAAATTGCCCTGCGTGTCGATCGTTAAGCCGTCGCCGCCGGTATCGTCCTTTCCTTCAGGCTGCTGCAACTCGCAAAAGACCTTCCCCGCCCCTAGCTTTCCAGGGCTTACGACCGGATATGCCATCATCTGCTTCTGCAAGGACGGAATGACGTACAGCGTCTTTTCGTCCGGCGACAAAATCACACCGTTCGGGGCTTTGAGATCATCGATCAGCCGCGTGACTTGGCCGTCTTCTGTGGCGTAGTAGACCGCAACAACCTCTTGCGGCAACGGAGTGGGGGCACGGAAATGCGGATCGGTGAAATAGATACCTCCCGCACGGTCGATCACCAGATCGTTGGGTGCATTGAAACGCTGACCCTGGTATTGGGATGCGAGCGCCGTGATTTCTTTGTTCGCTAAGTCGATTGCTACAAGCCTGCCATCCATTTCACAAGCCAGTAGCCGACCACGGTTTACCATCAAGCCGTTCGTGTGATTCGATGGTTCGAGAAAGACGGATAAAGTGCTGGCCGCGTCGACTTTGTAAATGCAGTTCGCTGGAATGTCGCTGAAGTAAAGATTTCCCTGACCATCCCACGTCGGCCCTTCTGTAAATTGTAGTTCCCCGTGCAATTTCCGCACGTCGCCCTTTGGTCCGATGCCAGGAATCGCGTCGGCAGCCAACAGTGCGTTACTCCCACAGAGACAAACAAACGTTGCAGCGATTAGGGCGTAGATCCAATTCTTCATGGTGCGTTCTCTTTCGTTGGAAGCAAAGTTCGTGAGATTCAGGCCAGCACAACTTGCGGAAACTCGACGCGCAGTGCTGCCGGCAAGCTTGAATGCGGCGATTACGACATTCTATTCAACGATATCGATGGTTAGTAAGCAACTGCCAAGGTCAGGGCGGTCTCATCGGAATCACTATCGATGCCAAATTGCTTTGTGGGAAGATCCCCAGCGATGGCCCCGAAACACCCGTGTGCGTCGCAGTCAAGCTCCCTTCGAGCTAGAATCGAGCGTCGTTAACTTGAATGCTTGGGATCGGATGGTCGTGATTCCCGACAAAGTATGAGGCACGGACGAATGACGAAATCTGTTAACTCAGTCAATTGGGCCGCAGGCAGGCAACTTGCGATCATGTTGACGTGTGTTGCGAGTCTAGCTGCAATCCCTGGCTACGTCTCGCATGTTCAAGCAGCGGCACCGATTCCAGTCGCCCATCGTGGTTTATTGCGGCATGCACCAGAAAACACGCTCCCTGCGTTCGCGGCATGTCTGGAACTCGGAATGGGATTTGAGCTGGATATCCGCACTACCCAAGACGGCCATTTGGTCATTCTGCACGACGACAGCGTCGAGCGGACAACGAATGGTTCGAGTCGATCGATCCGCGACCTGACATTGAACGAGGTCTTGCAACTCGACGCGGGTAGCTGGTTCGATCCTGCCTTCACCGGTGTTCACGTTCCAACGCTAGAGGAAACACTTGCGTTGGTGAAGGCTCGCAAACGTGGACCGACGATCATTGCTCTCAACGTAAAGCAGCTAACGCCCGCCGGTGAAACGAAGCTCGTTTCGCTTGTGGAGAAGTATGGCTTGCTCGACGAGTCATTCGCCTTCGACCAAAACGCCGAGATCAGCCAGCGTCTGAAGAAGCTCAATCCGAAGTTCCGTATTGGACAAAACGTGAATCGTCAGAGTCTCGATGACCGAATTCAAGAAGACTTTCTGGACGTATTCCTACTGACTTTTGCACCGACGCGCGAGGATGTGGAGCGACTTCATCAACGCAAGAAGCAAGTCCTGTTTAACTATGCCGGGGCCGGAGAAGCTCGTCGAAACACGGATACTTGGCAGCGAGTTTATGCTGCACAGATCGACGGTATGTTGACCGACTACCCACTTGAGTGTCGAGCGGTCTGGCGAATGACGCAACCTTGATCATAGAATCCCAGCCGACCCCAGCTTGGGGAGAAACGCAAGTATGAGAATCCTCTTCCTTCACGGCTGGACCAGCGTACCGGGCGGTAAGAAGCCAACTTACCTCAAAGAGCATGGGCACGAGATCATCAATCCGGCTCTTGATGACGACGACTTTGATGACGCCGTTCGCACAGCTCAATCCGATTACGATCAGCACAAGCCGGATGTAGTCGTCGGCAGTTCCCGTGGCGGCGCAGTAGCGATGAACATCGACTCCAATGAAACGCCGCTGGTGTTACTATGCCCCGCATGGCGGAATTGGGGATTGGCCACGTCTGTCAAATCGAACACGATCATTCTGCATTCACGCCAAGACGATGAAATACCGTTTGCCGATTCCGAGGAACTGATTCACAGCAGCGGACTTCCCGAGGAAGCATTGATTGAAGTCGGCCAAGACCATCGACTGGCCGATGAAGAGCCACTAAAGGCGATGTTGGCTGCGTGTGAGCAAGTACAATCGGAAGGATGATTATCAGCACTCGACTACTTGCGATAGCCTTTCTTCTCGTACCGGCATCGGTCTTCGGCCAGGTTGAGCGAGTTTGGTTAAGTCATCGCACTAACGATACGAGCAAGCTGGTCGTCAATTGGATGACGACCGAACCGGGTGACTCTGTCGTCCGATTCGGCAGGACATCCGAGTACAGCAACGAAGTTCGAGTCGGTAATGATACGGTGATGCACCACGTCGAGATTCCTCTCGCCGAGACAGGCGGCGTGTATCACTACGCTGTCAGCACCGGAAGTCAGTCCTCAGGCGATGCCACGTTCAAGGCATATCCGACCGATGCACTCAGGGTCGCCGTCGTCGCAGACTGGCAGGGCAAACCGGATCTGACAGCGATCATCAACGACGACGTGCATTTGTTGCTCACTGCTGGTGACAACATTTCCAACACGCATCAACTTTGTGGCGAGGGAAACAAGGAGTGCGTGAAGCCGTATGCTGAATTGATTGACCGCTATCCAGATTTGTTCCGTTCGACACCCTTCATGCCGATTTTAGGCAACCACGACAAGGAAATGCGACCCCGAGGCACCAAGCCACCGGACGAGCACGTCTACGACATCGATGCCACTGCCTTTCGTCGGTTCTTTGAGTTGCCTGATGATGAATGGAAGTGGCACTTTGACGTGCCTGGTTTCGATGTTCGCTTCGTGGCACTCGATCTCAATCACATCTCCGACTTTGGCGCGACTTGGCAGGCGTGTCATGCGTTTCACGCTGGCTCGCAACAATTCGACTGGTACCAAAAGCTGACGTCCAACGAATCACGACAATTCGTCGTGACACTCTATAACGAGCGCAATGCCTCGATGCGGGATCAAGAGCGTGGGACGTGGCACGACATGTTCCGAAAGGGCACAATCGCGATCACCGGATTCGGCTACTATGCCGAACGTGCCGAGGTCGATGGATTCACGTACTACAACACTTCGCTGAGCGGGAAAGGTGATCAGTATGCCGATCCAAAGTCACAGTTCCTAAAGGGCGAAGACAGCTACATCCTGATGACATTCACGAAGAAACCAATGAAGCTAGTTGTCGAAATCAAAGGTCTGGATGGAAACGAGTTGGACCGGAAAGAGTATTCCGGTAAGTAAAGCACATGACTAACGGACCGAATGGCCGATCGACATGAGCGATTCTCGAACCGGCATTAAAAAACCTCGCTGCGAATGGCAGCGAGGTTCTTATGAGTATGGAAAGACTGGCGGGCCAACACGAAATTCAGTCGTCGTTTGTAATCAGGTGTGCCCAGCAGGGCCGAATGGGAAGGCGGCAGATTCAGCAGCTGCCTCGCAGCATTCAAGTATTGCGATCATCCTTCGCCGAACGAATCGTATTTGATGCCGGTGTTAAGCCAATCTAGTGTTAGTATCGTTTGGCTAACAGAGAAACTGTAATCGAGTTTAGAACGGAAAGCAGAAATGACCGTGGTGGCGGCTCAGAAACTAGCCGCCAAAACAACTAGGTGGATCAAGCATGTGCTCCTCCGTTTGATGTTCTGTCGATCTCTGAAGACTTGACTCGTTGCTGATACTAAACTCTACCCTATGACCGTCATTGCCTTCACGACATTTTCCCAATTTACAATCAGAAACTCGAAATCGAGAGCGGCATCCACCAATCAGGTAAACTCTGCAACTTGGCAAAATGGAAGTGGCCCCACGTAGAGAAAACTGATTGGGCTTCGCTCTTCACGTTTGTAATCCAGTGCGATTTCCACACCGCTCGTATCCCTCCCAAATTATGCGCCCAGGACTTAGCTACGGCTCCTGAGGTGAGCTCCAAAACTGCTGCTAGGTATGCGGCGCAATTGTCGCGTTTGTGTGAAACATTAATCAAAAATCTGTTGACAGCTTCGACTTTGCGCCTATAACGGAAACTGTTGAAACCAGTGACGTGAATGCCCACATCAGACCGACTTCGGCTGGTGTCTAGCTGACTCTTAGCAGCTTGAGCTTCCCAGAGGTTTCGATGAGCGTTGCTCATTCTGCCCACGGCTGGGACTCTATCCATTTTTCACGGTTCAAGACGTACCGTTACATCAAATTGCTCGCCAATTTAATGAGTGACTGGCTCGCAAAATCGGAGAGACGGTATGTCTAAAGTTACGAAGATCCAGTGGTGCGATAGCACGGTCAACCCAATCATGGGCTGCGCAGGGTGCGAGCTCTACCCTTCGCCAGAACAAGTGTTGAAGGCAATTGATCACGACCTTATCAGTGCCGGGATCGCTAGTTGGAAGCAAGGGATGGCAAGAGACTTCTTTCATCGTGTCCTTCGTGAAGCCTGGCAGCTTCTTTTGGTCGCAGTCGGCGAACCGGGATCTGGTCACGTTAACGAAATAACCACGACGAACATTCGTCATTTGCGACACCGGTTAGGGGCAAAGCTCGCTGCGTCGTTCGGCACGAAGGCAGGCAAGATCGCTGTCGCTGCGATTGAAAGCAGCCTCTCTTGTTACGCTGCACAGCTTCACGCGAATCGAACATTCAACGTCGACAAGCCATTGCGAAATGTAAAACGCGGTTACGCGCCGACATTCGAGAGCGTGACACCGTTTCCCGGTCGACTAGCGGATGCGGCCAAGTGGAAAGATTTGACGGGTGTCGACCGGTCAGAAAAACCGTGGCTCGACGGTATGCCTCGGCTGACGTTTGTCTCGGACATGGGCGACGCTTTCTCGCGAAAGCAGGACTTTGGCTTCCTGGAACGAGAGATTTTGGCATTCCAGAGTCAAGATGGACAGCGGCATCTCTGGCTCTGGCTAACAAAACGGCCGGAGAAGATGCGGCAGTTCGCCGAATCTATCGGCGGGTTTCCACCTAATGTATGCGCAATGACGACCGTTACGTCGACCAAGCACCTTGGTCGCATTGCGGCTCTACGAGCAGTTGACGCCTCTGTGCGAGGACTTTCACTGGAACCACTATGGGAATCCGTCGCAGACAAAATTGACTTGACTGACATAGATTGGGTGATCGTCGGTGGTGAGAGCGGAGCCAAAGCAAATGTGTCGCCGTTTCACATGGAATGGGTCCATGAATTGCGGGATCGCTGTCATGAGCAGGGCGTCGCATTCTTCGTGAAACAACTTGGGAGCCGTCCATTCCACAATGGGAAAGAACTGACGTTGGTTGATGGGCACGGAGGGGATTGGAGCGAGTGGCCAATCGAGTTCTGTCAACGCGAGATGCCCGACTACTTCCGCAACTATGCCAACCTGCTAGAGCGGAGTCGGAGTCGTGCATTTGTCGCGTAGTAACTCGCGCTAGTCCGAATCGGCTCGGTCGCTCCTCAACTAGGGATCGATTGGTCAAACACGTTTATCGAATGGGTGAGTAGATGTTCGGGGACGCTCGGCAGCGCCTTCAGAAAGTTATTTGATACTTCCACACGGTTAGACTTGGGTACTGGTGAAATGAGTCGCTTCTTAACGGCAGGCGTTTGTCTCTTAACAGTCGTCAACTTGAATGTTGCATATTCGCAGGACGGAGAAACCGCGTTGGCAGCTCTGACACCTGAAGAGCGTACGGTTGTTGCTAATTGCCTAGACCAGATTCGTTCGCGCCAACTTCGAGATGGCTCCATTCGCATGACCGCAGTCGGTGATGAAGTCTGGTTGGAGCAGTATTTTGCCTTGGAAGCATGCGTTGCTTTGTTGGCGA
>CAUJKL010001086.1 GCA_963204995.1 Planctomycetota bacterium
CCCGGGCTTGCCCCGTGTATCGTTCCGTCCGCAGCTACCAGCGACCGGCCCCACCCCACTTCCGTTTTCTTACGCGGCGTTGCCGCGAAATAAAACGGAAGTGGGGAATGTCTTTGTTTCCCTCTTTGTTTAGCAACAAGCGTAACGATCCCCGGGACAAGCCCGTGGCATTATAGCAGCGAACGTAACTATCCCCTGGACAAGCCAGGGGCATTCCCCGGCTCTTGGACAGTGATTGCAAGAGGGAGTTATTTCGTGGGCGTTGCTACAGGAGTGAGTCTGTCTCGTCCTCATCGGGCCACAGGAGGTGCCAAAGCTGTTCGTCGGCCAAGACGCGATCGACCGACTCGGTCGACAAGGCACCAAGCAAACCGGGATAATCAGGCATCCGTTCCAGCGACGCTCCGGCAAGTTTGCGGGTATTTCGATCGTTGATGGTTTGTCGCGATTTCAGTGGCGAAACATAGCTGTCGCTCGTGAAGTTACCGTAGAGTTCCGGTCTGTCCGCGATTTCCGATGGGCGATTGAAACGGTCATCGCTTACATCATCAAGATCCGTAACATTCCACCAAGCTGAGCGCGCGGCGATCGCAGGATCAATCGCTGGTCCAGCGGCGAGGTTGCTTGGGAGGATCGTGTTCGAATCACCTTCGCCCATCGCCAGAACTCCGTTCAGATGGTTGATGATCTGCAAGGCGTCGAGCGGCGAGACGAAGTTGTCGCCGGAAACGTCGTAGTAGTATTCGGGAGGCTCGGTGATAGCCGGGAGTTCACCAGGTCCGTCCCGATTTAATTTGTTAACAACGATCAACACGTCCAACGGGACGACCGCGTCGTCGTCATTCACGTCAAAATGGTTGCGGGCGTTCTGCCAGGGGGTTGGTGAAATCGCCGGTGTCACGGTCAAGACGAAGGTTTCGCTGGCCGTACCTCCACTCTCGTCTGTGACCATTACGGTGATCGTAGCCGCTCCCGACTCCTCGGCGGCAGGCGTAATGCTCAAGGTCCAGAACGATGAATGATCCTCAATCACCAAACCCGTTTCCGGGATCAACGTACTGTCCGATGACGTCACGAGAATGGTAAGTTCCGCGATCGGCGTCTCTTCGTCGTACAGATCTAATCCGACGACCGCCGTTAGCCCAGCCAAGACCGTTTGGTCGGCGATTTCGCCGATCTGAGGCGGGTTGTTCGTCGGCCCGAGCAACTGAAATTCGAAGTCCAGTGACACGCCAGGGTTTTCAAACGCCAGGACGTAGTTTCCTGCACGGGGAAGCGTGAGAGCGGTGCTGCCAGTCAGACCAAAGCTACTCTGCATTAATGTGCCACTTCCGACGTCGTAGATCGACCACCAAACGGTATCATCCGGGTTCGTGAACGGCGAGAAGTCGAGTATCCATTCCCTTGGCCCCGGCACAGACAGCAAGAACACGCCGTCCCCGTCTAGCCCGCCGTTGGCGTCAAGCAGCTCCAATCTGCCAAGCAGCGGTTCGCCCACCGGAACTGCCGCTTGATCGGTCAAGTCAATCAGACGGAAACTGTAACCACTCATGCCGAGCCCCTGGCCTGTGATCCTCACGCTGTATTTACCGTCTGCCGGAAGTTGAAACGGGGGTCCATCCGCGTTACTAATGACTTCCAAGACAAGGCTGCCATCAGGCGCGAACAACTCTGCAACCGTCCCCTGTTGGCTGGTGTCCAGGGAGTCGTAGTAAAGCACATGCCCCGCAGTGCCATTGAATGTATAAGTGTGCCGCTCGCCCGGTTCCGTCAATTCACCGATCGCTGCTTCTCCCAAGGTCAGCGACAGATTCAGTGTTTGGGGTTCGATCAACGAAAACCCGTAGCTGACCGGATCTGCCGACAGGCGATCGAGGACGAGCAAGTATTGACCGGCTGTGGGGAGCGTGGCGACAAGATCCGAGCCAAAGAAGTCATACACGAGAGGCCAGCCGTCAGGAGCGTACAAGGTCCAACTGCCGCCATCGGGCTCAGAGGCAGCGAGGTTGTCGAACAATAGTCGCTGGCCGTTTAATCCTTCGATCGCGTAAATGACGGACGAACGGACTTCGTTGACCTCCCCGCTTACTGTCTCACCGATGCTCAACAACATCGGGTTCGAGACCGCCGACAGTCTGAATCCAAAGTCGCCGAGTAGCGTATCCTGGGCGGTGAATTGCATTTGGTACTCTCCGTCAACCGGAAGAACGATGATTCCATCCAGATCAGCATTGGCAAACCTAACCAACTGCCCGTCCGGATCGCTCAGCCGAGTTACGATCTGATCAAAGTCGCGATCCGTCGACTCATAATAGAGAACCTGTCCGGCGACACCAGTGAAGTTGTATTGGACCACGCGCCCAGGCACATCAATCTCGCCGTCCACGGTTTCGTCCAGATTCAAATCCCGCTGCAGCGGATCATTGGCGACGAAACGGAACGCAAATGGCGTCGGGGAAGCCGCCATCACTTCGAAGATGTAATCGCCGCTGGTCGGGGCGGTCACTAGCAGCGCACGTCCGATGACATCGCCCGCTACCGGTTCGGCGTCCGGCCCGTATAACGTCCAAGAGCTTTGGCTATATTCGATCTCTGCGGTATCACTGGGGTCCAACGCAAGTGTCTGTCCTTCAGTCAGTGCCAGGCGGTAGAAGGCCGCGTCGGGGTCAGCCCATTCGAACGGCTGTTCCAGCGTACCCGAGACTAACTCGCCGGTCTGCGCCAGCGGCGTGGAAGTTACTTCGAGCAGATTCAGACGGTATTCGAAACGGTCTTGCACCGGTTGAATCTCGATTTCGTACGGACCATCGGCGGGTAGCGTCATCATTCCCGAAGTCTCGATCCCCTGCCCGTCGGGGCGTCGCAAGGTAAGAGACGACTGGCCGCTTGCGTCATAGTCAAACAGGACCAACTGTCCAGCCGTTCCGTCGAACGTGTAAACATGCTGCTCGCCAAGCTCGCGTACTTCTTCGAGAACGGTGTCGCCGATTGCTATCGACTGCCGTAGTATCCGCGGTGTTGTGATCGTGAACTCATACGAGGTCGGCTCCGTCGTTGGCAATCCTCGAGCGACTAACAGGTACTCGCCCGACGTTGCCGGGACGGTCACTAAATCGCGTCGGCTAGAGGTTGCAGTTGCCATTGAGCGACCGTCGGGAGCGTACAGTTCGATGGTGACGCCGACTGTATTTGGCGACATGGCCAGATGCATCGGCTCTCCAGCGGACACAGCCAGCCAGTACGGAGTTTCAACGACGCCTTCTGCATTCGCAGGCGGATCGAGCGTACCCAGCACGACTTGCCCGTGAGTGATTTCCGATAGGCCGGTAACTTCCGCAAGACGAAAGGTGACCTCTTCAGCCAACGACTGATCCCAACTCCAAAGTTCGTTGAAAAACGCAACTTCGTGCCGACCGGGAAGCATTGCCTGAAAAAGCACGGCATCGCCGGGATATGCAGATCCGGTCGCCACGCGAGTTCCGTCCGGACCCGTGACAGTGACGTTTACCCCGTTCAGAGACTGTAATGTCTCCAGCCGATACCAACTGCCGGCAGAAGCATCAAACGTGAATGTGTCCGTTTCGTTCAAGGGGATCAATCGTGTGTAAGGCTGGTCGAAGGCCAGTTGCTGACGAACCGTCACTTGACCAGCTGCGACGCCGACCACACCATCCCCGCTCACGTAGTACGTGAATGAGTCGATGCCGCGATAAGTTGGGCCGGGCGTGTACACAACTCGGTCGTCCGCCGTATCTGATGGAGTTCCCGCGTCGTCGATAGTCACGGTGCCATGACGGGGAGGAGACACGGACAGAAGGCTTATCCGATCGCCATCGGGATGAGTATCGTTCGCCATCACGTCCACATGGATGGGCTCGCTACCGATTGTACCGACGGTATCGTCGGCACTCTGGATGGGGGACTGCAATGAACCAAACACGAGCATGTCGTGGATACTTTTGGCGTGATGCAGTAAGTTCGCCCCAATATCTGCCGGTACTGTGCTGCCCCATGCATCTTTCACAAGCTGATCAAAACTAGCGAGCACGGCTGCGCTTTGGCGGAAGTCGCCAGCCATTAGAGCCGAATTCGCGTCGTCGATGGCTTGCAGGAGTGGAGCGGCCGCGGACGCGCTCATTTGCCCAATCGTGACGAAACGATCAATCTCGTCCGCCAAACCCGTGGGATTGGCCGGTCTCTCCGATAGTCGGAGCAACGCCACATAGCCGTCGTTCAAGTGCTCCATCAGGTCGCGATAGTTGTTCGTCTGGTCAATCACATTACGAACGTCGGCGATATACTCGGCGGCCAGATTATACGTTTTGCGCTGAAGCCCCCTCGCGGAGATCGTGGATTCGAGCGCGATTCGGGCAGCGTCAAGCCGCGCGAGGTCGACGCTCGGTACATCCTGAACTTGCTGCCCCGAATAAGTCGTTCGAGCCTCGACAGCCAAACGCAAGTCATCCATTGCGGCAGTTGCGGCAGAGACCAGCGCGATGCGAGACAGGAGGGAGGTGTTGACAGTACTCACCGGCTGTGGGCCGTTGGCGATGGTAACCTCTTGAAGTCGTTCGATTTCGGTGTCAGACAATCCCGCATTCCGCATTGCGTCAAGCGCTTCGTCCGGGAATCCGTTCGCTGTCAAGTCTTCGATGACCTCCGGCGTAATCCCTCTTTATCCCCCACATCTCATTGGCGAGTTGCAGTAGGAGATTGCTAGCGTGGCAGGATCGGGTTTCCCTCCTTCGGCGGTTTGGGTTATGACTTGGGTTGGGTGTCGGGAATTCGACGCTCGCCGACTCTTTTGCCA
>CAUJKL010001087.1 GCA_963204995.1 Planctomycetota bacterium
CTTATTGGTATGCCCGTAATTCTTTCCTTCTTTGGCAACCCGTTCCCGCTCAAGCCACACGGGCTGAGTGTCGTTTCGCCAGTAGCAACTGAACGCCCACCGCGGCAGCGGTTCGCCGGGATACCACTTGCCTTGTCCAAAATGCAGCAGGCTGTTCGGTGCGAAGCGTTGTTGCAGCCGCAATAACAACTCCGCAGCGAGTCGCCGCTTGGTGGGGCCGACAGCAGCCGTGTTCCATTCCGCGCCTTCCATGTCATCGATCGACACAAACGTCGGTTCGCCACCCATCGTTAGCCGCACGTCGCCGCGCGTGAGGCGTTCGTCCACTTCCTTACCGACCGCATCAATCCTCTGCCACTGCTCTTCGCTATAAGGTTTCGTGACCCGTGGGTCTTCGTGAATCCGCTGGATCGACATGCTGAAGTCGAATTCCGTCTCGACCGCTTCGACGCCGCCACTCACCGGTGCAGCGGTCGAGGGATCGGGAGTGCAAGCAACCGGAATATGACCTTCACCGACCATCAATCCGGAGGTCGGGTCGAGCCCGATCCAACCAGCTCCCGGGATGTAAACTTCGGTCCAAGCATGCAGGTCCGTAAAGTCGAGTTCTGCTCCAGAAGGTCCATCGAGCGATTTGATATCGGGAACAAGCTGGACTAAATATCCGGAGCAGAATCGCGCGGCCAATCCGAACTGACGCAGAATCTGCACCAACAGCCAAGCAGTATCGCGGCACGAGCCTTTCTTCAGCGTCAACGTCTCTTCGGGGGTCTGAACGCCAGGCTCCATGCGGATCGCGTATTCAATTTCCTTCTGCAAGAGCTGGTTCAAATCGACCAGGAAGTATGCGATATAGCGTTTCGTGCAATCAACGGACTTGAGAAACTCGCTCAGTCGCGGTCCAGGAGCGTCGCATTCCAGGAACGGCAGCAAGTCTTTTGCCAGCAGAGCTTCGTACTTGAACGGGAAATCGTTGGCACTCGGCTCGACGAAGAAGTCGAACGGATTGATCACCGACATGTCGGCGATCAAATCGACCGCGATGCTCAACTCGCGGACCTTCTCGGGAAAGACGATACGAGCCTGGAAATTGCCGTGCGGATCTTGTTGCCAGTTGATGAAGTGACCGGCTGGCTCGACCTTGAGCGAGTAACTCAAGATCGGCGTGCGGCAATGCGGTGCCGGTCGCAACCGGACCACATGCGGCCCCAGCGAAGCCGGACGTGCGTAGCGGTAGTGAGTCTGATGATTGAGTGCAATGCGTATTGTCATGGCAGCATTCTACGCGACAACCAGCAAGTCATGTAGACCGCAGAAATGCTTGGCGCACAATTTCCGAATGTCAGTTGGGGTTGTCGTTTCTGTTAGCCGTGGCTCACTCAAAAGACGCTCGTTGCCTCTCCGCCTTGTCGACTTCCAAGAGCCTGCCAAGTTCCTAGATGGACGGTGTTCCCAACGAACTGAACATGCCCGTCACAGAACAAGGAGTGAACGCCGCCGGGATGCCGGCTCCGCGCGGCCACATTCAAAGACAGGCGGTCCCACCAGTAATTTGTGCGAGTGCTGTGCGGCAACCCGCCCCGGCAGTCTACATCCGGGTCGTTCGGTGTTCGCAGGTGGTTATACATCGAGTGTCCCGGTGCTCCGTACAGCCAGCGGCTGCCTCGCGTCTGCTGTAAACGCAGCCCGGCCTGATGGCATTGGCTGGCGTAGTCGGTCAGCTCGGGGCCATTGGTGGCGTTGTCGTTTCCTGCGGTCAAAACAAACCCGTTCGTACGCGTAGTCCCGTCCCAAATGTTCGGCCCACCTTCTGACTTGATCGTTTCGCTCACACACACAGTATTACTGGTCCCGTCCGTGATCTCGGCCAACCGCAACCACGAGTTCTCGAAAAAGATACCAGTCACTGCCACGCCGCCAGGATTCCGCAACGACACGGGGTAGGTGGTTCCCGTGCTGAGCGGATAGTTATGAACGGCACTGTTGACGATCACCCCACTCACGATGCTCGATTGAAGAACTCGATCGGGGTCGCTAGGACACAGGAAGAATGGAATAGTCTGGCTCAGCGCGGTGCCATTGGCGGCCGGGTCATCCGGATTGGCGTTGAAATTGATCTGGTCGAACAGATTGCTTGCTTCGAGATAGGGTAGCAAATGTGCATAGGCCGAGAAGCAACGTCCCTGGCCGTCCACCATGCTCCGCATGCGCCCGGCGGGAAAGCAATTGTGAACTCCATGATAGTTGTGCAGAGCCAGACCGATCTGCTTCAAGTTATTCCGACATTGGAGCGAGCGAGCGGATTCTCGCGCTGCCTGGACGGCGGGTAGTAACAACGCCACCAAGATTCCAATAATCGCAATCACGACGAGCAATTCGATCAGCGTCATGGCGCGTCGAGTCACGTGTCTCATCAAGGCCGCTTTCAGATTTTCCCGGATCACCAAATCTTTTTCAGCGTCGACGGTCGTTCGATTTGGCGATGCGGTAAAGATGGGTCTTGGTGCGAATCAGCAAGTCATCTTCAATGACGGCCGGTGAGGCCATGCAGCCATCGTCGAGCGGATTCTCGGCGAGCAGGCGAAATTCCTTGGGATCGGCGGCGACAACGCGCGTCGTTCCTTCTTCGTCCATAAAGTAGAGACGCCCAGCGGCATGAATCGGCGAAGCGCTGTGCGAGCCTCCCATTCTTTCGGTCCAAGTGGCCACGCCCGTTTCCACGTCCAGGCACGAAGCAATCCCTTTGTCGTTCACCATGTAGAAGTGATCGCCAACGATCACTTGCGATGGTCGTGTGGGCGTGGATTGTTTGGTATCCCACACGATGTGCGTCTTCGTCACGTCGCCGCTACCATCCGGCCGAACCGCCACTAAGCACAACCCGCGCTGCAAACTGATGAAAACTTTCCCATGGCTGTACAGCGGCCGCGCGGCCGCGTTGAAGCCGTCGTGATACACCGTCCAGTACACGTCACCCGTGAGCGGATTGTACGATTCGGTGCCAACCGATCCAGGATCGATCAATTGCCAGCGCCCTACGTGCTCAATGATCGTGGGCGTCGAATACGCCTTTTTGAAATCGCCGTTGTCGGTGCCGTAATTGATCGATCGATCCTTCTTCCACACCGTTTCGCCCGTGTTTTTGTTCAGCGCCACGACGTACTGCACATCGATACCGTCAAAGTTCAAAAACACTAAGTCCCGAAACACGATCGGCGACGACCCAGGGCCACGATGGTGATCGCAGGGGAAATCTTGTCGCGACCACAGAATCCTACCGGTGGCCGTATCGACACAAGCCGTTCCCGCGCTCCCGTAATGCACCCACAAGCGGCCTTCTTCGATGACAGGCGTGGGGCTGGCGTAGCTGTTGTAGTCGATGCAGTACATCGGCTCAGCAATCTCGAACACCGTGACGTCTTGTAGAATCTTGCCTGAATCGCCATCGACACACACCGCAGACAGACGTTTGCCATCGGTTGTCGCATTCGACAGCCAGATTTCGTTACCCCAGACAACTGGCGACGACCAGGCTTTGCCAGCGATTGCGGTCTTCCAAGCAATATTCTCCGATTCGCTCCACTTGATGGGCAAGTTTGCCGTCCCAGCGTCTCCGTTGCCATGCGGACCACGAAACTGGTCCCAATACTCCGCTCCGCTGGCAAGCGAGCTCGTCAAGCCAATCATCAACGTTATAAAACTCAGTCGCATCGGTTGTTTCTCTCGGTGATAGATAACGGGTTTTCGGAGTATCGCCGCCACCAAGGATAATCCACCCGCCCGCTGCTTCCCAGGTGCGGAGCCCTCAGGCCAGTGCCACCGTTACCGCATTAGTCCTACTCGCGGCCGCGAATCCGGGTCTGAAACTTAACTCGCTGTTCGCTCGTAGGCTGGAGCGATTCCAGTTTCCAAGCATCTCCGTCGCGGCCGAGCGTAATCGTCGCTTGATATTCGTTCACCCGAGTATGAACGTGCCCCCAGTGCTCGACGGTCCCGGTAACTCGCCACGTCGCATTCGTGGTCGGCGACGCGGCACCCTTCGGCGGGGTCACGGAAACAACCTCGACGCTGTCGACATGCGAGATTGCGCCGCCTTGCTCGGCCATTATCAACGAACGTTTTACCTGTAAATACAAGTCTCGCAGCAGTTCACCCTTGATGCTCGTGGCGAGCGCGTCGTACACCTCGCTGTCGTCGCGAAAGTCAAACGCAGCATAGATGTTGGTCAGGAGCTTGCCGAGTACTTCGCCTGTCGCAGCGAATGTTAGGGCTTGTGATGTTACCGGGACCGGCGTCAACTGGGCAGTCGGCAACTTCCCGCTCCATTGAAAGTCTGGCCGGTTTACTCGGAAATAGTGTTCCGCAGGAGCTTCGTCGCCGACGAGGACGATCGTGCGAAGGTAGGGCGCGTACTCGCTGAAGGTCTCCCATTTCACGTCCACCTTCGTGGGAGTCGTCGGGCTCGGATAGGTCAAGATCACGCCGACACGTGCCTGATAAACACTGACCCGGCGTGGCACGGCATTCAACGCAAAGTCGTTGATGTCGAGACCAAAGAAGTTCAGTCGCGTTAGCTTGGCTGTCACTTGCTGGCCATTCACGGACACCGGGCATCGCTCTCGAAAGAACTGCTCGATCTCGCCACGTGCAGCATCCTGTTCTTCGACTTCCAAGAAATCAGGATTCTTGCGGGAGAGAGGCAGCCATTGTTCGAGCGTCAACAACGGGATGAGAATCTCGTGTCGCACCTCAGCACGAGTTATGTAGAGAAACGAGTACAAGCCGCCGTAGGTTGCGATGCCCAGTCGCTCCTGGAGCTGTTCCTCTCGCTGCTGTCGCAATTCGCGAAAGCTCAGTGGCGCACTGCTGGGCGGCTTGTCCCAATCGAACTTGATCGAATGCGGACGGCCGACCGTCAGTTGCGTTGGTCGATCGACGAGGACTCCGCTCTGCGACACCATCAAATCCATGAGTGCCGGCAGAATCGCATTCGGGCCACCAAAAGTTTGCGTGAACGTCAAGAATTCCTGTGGCTTCGCAACCGGGAACGAGAGCAAATAGTTGACCGACTTTTTCATCAGATCGGTCTGCCGGACTCCCTCGGCGTCGACTTTGTCCGTTTCGAGTTGGTCTAGTTGCCCGACGAGCCGTTGTCCATCGGCGTCGAGGATGGAGAAGTAATCGAGGACGAACTGTTTGTGCTTCTCGGCTGCCGCTCTCAAGTCCTTCGCGGAGTAGATGTAGTTAGCGTCGGCATCCAAGGCGTGGTACAGGACGAGGTCTTCCAGCATGATCTGGAGATCTGCTTGGATTTGATCTTCACGAACATCGACGACGGCGGAGCTGAGTGATATCGGATGGGCCATGGCGACGGAAGTCGACGCTAAGGCGACGATTGCAATTACGAGGATACGCGGTGTTCGACACGGAGAGCGAACTACTCGGCGCAGGTCTCCCACGGCTCGGTCAGGAGACCGGCCACAGCCGGCTGTAGTTTCGTGGATCATCATTCCACCGTCACCAGCGATTCGGCCCATTCCCCGAACTCCATTCCGTTCGTTCTGATGTCAGACGTGATGAGGTAGTTACCCGGAGCCGCCGTCACGTTTACCTTCAACGGTACAACTCCCGACTTGCCCGGCTCGAGTGTGATTTCGGTTTGGGATTCCATCAGCGTGATGCCCTCGGGAAGTCTGGGCTCGACGACGAACGTGCGCTGCGCCGGTGAATGGTTCGTAATACGGACTTCTAAATCGAGCGACTCATCCGATTTCGTCTTCACTCCGTACGGGTAAAACACGGCCCATTGCTCGTCGATACCGTAATTCGGTGCGTCCCAAGGAAACAGTTCTTTAAGAATCTCGATGCGTTGATCGTAGCGACTCTCCAAGTAATTCATCTCGTCGTCGGAGAACTCGAACACGTACGGAATATGTTCGTTGACCAGCCAGAACGGCTCGTCGATCTGTCGCAGCTTTTGAAAGCACAAACGAAAGCCGCCTTCTTTATGAACGAGATTGCGATTCAAGACGCAGTAGTCGTCAATGCCTGATGGCGCGAAGGCGTCGCCAATGAAAAAGATCGGGCGTTCGTTCTGTCGGCGGGCGAGCAACGCACCGTGATAGTGCGTCTGACCGGGAAAGAACTGGAACGTCAGCTCAAACTCCTGCCACTTCATCGTCTCGCCACTGGGCACGCTCTTGATATTCTTGATCGCATTCGAGGTCATGGCCGGCATGTGATACGCCGCTGGGTTCTCCAGGATGTCGGTGTATTCGGGCGTCGCGTATACGGGACAATTAAATTCCTCGGCCGCCGCCTGCACCATGTCGGTATGATCGTCGTGATAGTGCGTGACGAAGATGCCATCCACCTGCTTGACCAATCCGTTGGTCATCAGCGTCTTGACCGCATCGATCACGCGTTGATATCCGCAGTCCAACAGAAAGCCGTGCCCGTCGTCCGAGATCAGCAGGCGGCTGGTCGCGTTCTCGAACACCCAATCCGGTGCTTTCTCGTGCAGCGAGTAGGGCATCAGTTCGATGTCGGCTCCCGCGCCGAGTATCCGCTCGCCGCACATCCGCATGCGGTCCTCTTTGAAGTACCAATGCAAGGCGTTGGTCGAGAGATAGTTGTGATACAGGGCTTGAACGCGGCCGATCAGCTTTTCAATCGCGGCTGCGGGTTGTTCAATGATCGGCCCCCGGGCGGGAATGATTAGATCCGGCTTGGCAGCAGCAATCTTCCGCAGGCTCGTTACCAATTGTGCCAGCCGGCTGCCGTAGCCGTGATAGCCGCGAATACTTGCTTCAGGAATCTCGTCCTGAAAGCTGTACAGATCAAATAACTGACCGTCGCCGTAGATCAGATCGCCGGTGAACGCCAGCTTCTTATCGTCGATGGTCGCGATATACGAGACAGCTCCCCGCGTGTAGCCCGGCGTGTCGATGACATCGAAACGAAGCCCCCGCCACTCGACAGCATCGCCCTCTTTCACCCAGCGGTCGATCCTTAAAGGCTGAGCCAGGACCTTGGTGGATTGCTGTGCATAGTCGTGAAAACGATTCGTCGTGAACGCGTTCCAGAAGTCGCCCGGTTTCTCGATCAGTTCGCGTTCGGCCTCCGGCGCGACAGCAGCCGCCCCGGCGTTGATGACAGGTCTGGCTTTCCCAAGGACATCACGGCGGTGATGCGTCAGAAGCACTTGCTCGCATCCAGAAGCCATACCGTCCCTTAACCCATAGATTGCCAGCCGCTTACCGGCCCGCGCGACCGACACCGCGTTAACATACCCTCCCTCGAAAGTGACGCTCGGCGTAATCGATTCTGCGGCGACAACGTGCAGCGGCAGGAGTAGTGTGCAAATGAATATGGTACGAAACATGTGTGAGAACCCTCGGTGGAACACGTCCTAAACGCACCAGCCCCGTAATACTCGTCACGTCCGGACGATCGGGTACGGGGTGGACGTAGACATTATGCCCGCAGCCGCTGGACATTGCCATCGCGAGGCTGAAAGCGTTGGCGAGCGGGAGAAACCCCAACTATGATGAGAACTGGTGGTAATTTTGCGGGTTCGTCAAGAAAGGCAGATTTGAGGGAACTCAAAGTGCCGGCCCGGCGTCGAAGTGAAAGTCCAAGAAAACGGTCGCGGCGACCGAACCCAACCGATTCTCACAGAAACGCAAGCAGCATAAGGCCAGACAATGCTCAAGCTTCGCACAGTGCCGCGCGACGACGGCGGCATGGAGATCCTCCGCATTCTCGACGATTCCGTCCTCGGACGTTGGACACCCGACGATCCGCTCTCGTATGAGCAAAGTATCGTCTGGCTGCAACCGCTGGACGGATTGGACTTCGTCCGCGTGGCCTATATTCGCAACGCCAAGAGCCGACGCGGCCCGCTAGCCGTGGGTGGCACCGGCATGATCTTGGGCTACGCCAAACTGACCGAAGACGCGCCGGTAAATCGCGCAACGGGACGCTACACGCGGCGGGTGTTCTATCTCAAGGAAGAAGACTCGCAGCTGAACATGAACCAATTCCCGCCAGGATCGATCGATCCGCGTTCCGTATTGCCGAGCGTGATTGGCGAACCGCCGCGCGAAGAAGACGTCGAGCGAGGATATCCGTGGTATATCAGCCGCTCGGGGCTGGGGCTTTCGACGGCATCGCAACCGATGGGGTAATGCTTCGAGCTGACGAACGGACTCAGCGGTAATCGTATTTCCTGGCGTTTCACTACGATCGGGTGAGCGGGCGTCGCATGAAGTGCGTGGCAGGCGGTGAATGCCTGTATTTCGTCACGAGCAACGAGGGGCAAAAAGCGGCCGGCGCAGCTTTTTTCAACGCTGGAGCGCGTTCTCAGATTCCAACGACCGAGTGCTTGACGTGAATTGTCAAAGATCGATTCCGATTACGTGCGTGCTCCAGCATCGAATTCGGCAAGGTCAGTAGACCTTCGGCAGTTTACCGAATTCGCGTCGAGCAAAACAGCTTTCCGCAAGACCCGCTTTGCGGCTATTGCTCGGTGGTCGGAGCTTGGCCAGATCGGGAACGTCCGCAGGATACGCAACAAGTTGGTGGTACAACTCGTCGTCCCGTTCTTTCGCCAGGTTGACGATCCGCACCCACATCACTCGCCACGATTTCAACCGTGGAGAATTCAGATCGAGTTGAAGAATTAAACGTAACGGCTCCACTTCTCGCGTGCGAAGCGAGCCGTCAGGCAGCACGACGACGATCTCCGAGTGCAGCAAACAGAGCGGGTCACCAACCGACTGATCAAGCTTGACTGAATTGCAGCGGCGACAGGCATAGACCAAGTTGAAATAGTCGATTCGGCGCTCCGGACTGATCGACTGTGGCGCGAAGTGATCGAGTTCGAATTCGCCCGTCACATGTCCCCACGTTTCACGTTTGAGGCAATATACACAGCGGAAATCAAATTCGTCGCGGAGCCAGGGGCGGTAAGATTCGTAGGACCTTTAGCCGGATGGGCCATGGCGTCGCTTGGTTCGCTTGTGAGGATAGTCGAAAATCAATGTGATTCGTCCGTCGCCTTCCATTCCAGCAGCTTGCGGTGCAGTTCCTTTGCACCTTCCATCGGTAGGTTCGTTTCTGATTCAATGTGCTCGCGCATGATTTTTGTCAATCCGGCGAGTTCGATGCTCTCGGCTGGTGTCAACACTCCCTGAATCTCTTTGTCGATCAGCGAAAAACGTCGCCGATTCAGCTCCGAATCCCATTTCCCGCCATCTACCCCTTGTTGGGTCGCGGCACACCCCAGGGCCTCCAGCACTGCTTCACGCGTAATTCCCGAATCCAACAACGTCTGAATCACTGCCCGGATCGTCGCATCCTGATACTCGGCTACACGGGCATCGCGCGGTACGCTCGCATCAAGGAAATGGAGCTCCACATATTTGAGAAACTGCCGAATCCAGTCGCTAGCATCTTCTGAGACCGAGTCTCGTCGCGATTCCGTTTCAGGTTCAGGCGGCTCGTTGCTCGGCATCGGGTGCGGCTCCATCATCAATCGCAGCCGAAAGCGCTTGCAGGGCAATCCTTGCGGCTTGCTTATAATGCCTCAACGTCACAACGCTTGGCTCGCTGGACTGTGACGCAAGCTGTTTCGCCCGTTCGCAGACCTCCTCGGCAAACTGTGCCTTCCACTGCACGAGGGCCTTGGCCGCTTCGACTTCGATTTGAACCAGTATCTGTTCGCTCATCGCAACCTCCGTGTCGTGAGTCCGACCAGTTTACCTGCTTTAACGAGTGGAGAAAACGTCAGTTGTTCCGGGCTCCACGCCGCGCGGCGGCCACCAAGCATTCCGACTGCACTCCGCCGGAATGCTTGGATGTGGCAGGTTGAATCACTTCCTAGTCGTCGTTGCTTTCCCGCTCTCGCCGTTCATTTGGGTTCGCCGGATGCGTCTTCTCATGCACAGCCTTCAAGCGTTGAATGCTGACGTGCGTATAGATCTGCGTGGTGTTGAGGCGTTCGTGGCCGAGAAGCATTTGCAGTGACCGTAAATCGGCTCCGTTTTCCATCATCAAGGTTGCTGTCGTGTGGCGGAGCAAATGATAACTGCCGCGTTTGTCGATGCCCGCTCGGGTGCCACTGCTGGCTCGTCCAGCAGTGCTTCGTTCGGGTGCCACTGCTGGC
>CAUJKL010001088.1 GCA_963204995.1 Planctomycetota bacterium
TGGAAAGCTGGTCTCTTGGAAATCCCCACCAAGGTTTTATTTGCGTGAGCAAATCATCGCGCTCTACACGGGGAACGAAACTCAACTTATCGATAACTTGGATGTGCTGTTTGGACGGCCATTCGCTAATGCTCAGTCTGACGCCGATGATTCCCATGATTCACAAGCGGCGTGGCAACCTTCGCCGTTTGATGAAGAATTACTGGCGCTCTATCGGCGGAAGCAACTGTGGTCGCAGGTACATTATGCACTCGTCCGTCACATTTTTGCCGACCGTTTTGCTTCGCTTTGTGCATCACAAATCACGCTTGCGTTCGGCGAAGACTTCGATGACATCAACAAATGGTTTGACCACAACACCAAGATAAAAGAGGAACTTTACATTGCCATCGACCCACAGACCGACGACGTCGTGCAAGCATTGCGAGTCTTTAGCGAACTCAGAAATCGATTCTCAGATGAAGTTGCTGATTATCCTGGACTGGCCATAGCCACTGCCGTCACTTGGGACAGAGAGCAACGCGCGGTTTACGACTATGAACGCCACCAGATGCGAACCAAATCAAATATGCCTGACGGGCTATTGGATGCGTTTGCCAACTTCCAGTATATCGTCGAGTCTGAAGATGTAATGCAAGGTCGCACTCAGGCGTTGCCCTGGGAGTTCTTGGTACATCTTGTCAACCACAAAACGCCTATTGATGAGCGCCGTTGGGCAGTAGCTAATTACTTGCCACGACGCCAGATGTTCGGGAAGTGCTATCACGATGTCCCATATGACGACGAGATGTTGGAAACGCAAAGCGCATCCGCCAACTTGAACGGAAAGGATTACACGCTCGCCAACCTGGCCCAGTACGGCGGGGTCTGTGCGATGCAGGCGGATTTCGCCGCAAGAATTGGCAAGAGCATTGGCGTCCCTGCCGAATATGTGCGCGGACCTGGAAACACTGGTTCTCAACATGCATGGGTTATGTGGGTGGAATTACAAAGCGTAAACAAGAACGGAATTCGTTTTCACCTTGAATCATACGGCCGTTACCGTGGCGACAAGTTCTATGTAGGTGAACTCTTGGACCCTCGCACTGGCCGCTGGATAACGGATCGTGAACTGGAGCTCCAACTGCACTCGGTCGGCGTAAATCCACGTGGCAAGCGCCAAGCTGACTTAGTAATGGCGGCATATCCGATGCTCTGCGAGAAAGCAAAACTTGATCTCCGCGACGAATTGAAGTTTTTGGAACAGATACTCAAGCTCAGTCCCGGCAATCAAGAGGCTTGGCGTGCTCTGGCTCGACTTTCGCGCGAAGGAAAGATCGAGTTGCGCCATCGCAAGCTGATGCAAAATCTACTTGATGATCTCTTCACAACATTTGCACTATTCCCGGACTTTACGTGGACGGTCTTCGACGACTTGGTTGCTTACGAAGACAACCCGAAGGTGCGAAACGATTTGTACGGCAAGCTGATCGCTTTGTACTTGACATCGCAACGACCTGATCTGGCATGTGAAGCGCGACTGAAGTTGTCGGACTATCTGGTTAAGGATGGCGATGAACTGGCTGCAATTGACGGTCTCACAGTGACGATCAAGGCGTTTCCGGATGAGGGCCGATACGTGCCTCGCATGTTAGATAAACTGGAAAGCATATGTGAAACAGTGGAAGGCTCTGAGCAGAGCCTAGTGCGATTCTATTCGTCCTTTCTTCCGATGATTCCCCAGATACGAGGTGATCGACCTAGTGAATACTGTATGGCCACGTTCGAGCGAGCCATTCGTCACTTTGGAGAACTCGGAGACACAAAGCTTGCAGAGAGCGCGGCAGCCGAACTGGCACAAATTCGGGCGGGAAATGGTCGCCAGCGCAAGTAAATTGAGCGACCGTTGGCAAAAACACGGCACCCAGTTGAACTTGACGTACTCACGCTCCAATTCTCGCAAACGTTAGCGCGAAGGAGCCTACATTGAACCGCCTTCGGCTCCGGTCGTTTGTCTCGGCAGTACGTGTTCGCGATTTCCCACTTTTCGCCCTACGAAACGATGCCACGTTCTTCGAGCAACGTGAGGATCGCGTCGACACACTCGGCCACTGGCAACTCGTGCGTCGCAAGCACCAAGTCCGGCGCGACGGGTTGTTCGTAAAGTGACGATACACCTGGAAAGTTCGGCAACTCGCCAGAATCAGCCAGCGGATAATGCCCATCCGTGTCGCGCTGACGGCAAACTTCCACCGGTGCAGAAAGGTGAACGACGAGGAAGCGATCACGCCCCACGACTTCGGCAGCCTTCTGGCGAACTTCTTCGTTCGGGGCGACAAATGCGCCGATGCAAATTAGCCCGGCATCGTTGATCAACTTCGCCACCTCGGCACTTCGACGAAGATTCTCCGAACGGTCATCGGCTGCGAACCCGAGATCGCGGCTAATGCCGCGTCGCATATTCTGACCATCCAGGACGGTCGCCGTGCGGCCCATGTCAAACAATCGCCGCTCCAGTGCATAGGCGATCGTTGTCTTACCTGCTCCTGTCAATCCAGTCAGAAGGATCGTCCCCGGTTTCTGACCGAAGCGAGCCGAGCGTTCTTCCGGCGTCACGGCACTCAACTCGGTGCTCAGCGTTTCGCTTTGCGGCGCGTCGTCCCAGTGGTCGTGCCGCTGGTCGCCTGTGGTGCGATTCAGAATCATGCCGGCTGCCAGTGTCGCGTTGCTGATTCGATCCACGATGATAAACGCGCCCGTCGTGCGATTGCGACGATAGCCATCGAAGCAAACGGGTTCGCTCAACGAGACGTTGCAACGCCCGATTTCGTTCAGCTTCAACGTAGGAGCGTCCTGTCGGTGCAGCGTATTAACATCGACCCGATAACGCATGGTGCTAATCGTGCCGGTGACGTTCTTCGAGGCTTGCTTAAAGATGTATGTCTTGCCGGGCACCATCTGGTCATCGTGCATCCAAACGACCATCGCATCGAACTTCTGCTCCAGTCGCGGCACGTTGCCCGGTCGAACGATCATGTCGCCACGACTGACGTCGATCTCGTCTTCCAGCGTGAGCGTGACCGATTGCGGTGTAAATGCTTCTTTGAGGTCGCCGTCAAAAGTAACGATGGATTTCACGCGGCTCTTCTTCCGCGAAGGCAACGCCATGACTTCGTCGCCTTGCCGAACGATGCCCGAGGCGATCGTCCCGCAGAATCCACGAAAGTCGAGGTGCGGCCGATTCACATATTGAACCGGAAATCGGAAGTCTTCCAGATTGCGATCCGAGCCGATGTAGACCGTATCGAGGAAGTTCATCATCGTCGCCCCGCGATACCAAGGCATGTTCTTACTTGGATCGACAATGTTATCGCCGAGCAGAGCCGAAATCGGCAAGAAGTGCAAATCCGGGATATCAAGCCGAGACGCGAAATCCTTGTAGTCGGCGCGAATCTTGTCGTAGACCTCCTCGCTATATCCAACGAGGTCCATCTTGTTGATAGCGACCAGGACGTGCTTAATCCCCAGCAGCGAAACGATGAAACTGTGCCGCTTCGTTTGCGTGACAACACCGTGTCGAGCGTCAACCAAAATCACGGCCAAGTCGCATGTCGATGCGCCGGTCGCCATGTTTCGTGTGTACTGCTCGTGTCCCGGCGTGTCGGCGATGATGAACTTGCGCTTCGCCGTCGAGAAATAACGATACGCAACGTCAATTGTGATGCCTTGCTCGCGTTCGGCCTTCAGACCGTCGGTGAACAATGCCGGATCAAATCCACCGCCCGTCGTGCCTTGCGTGACGGAGTCGTGTTCAAGCGTCTTGAGCGTATCTTCATAGATCAGCTTGGCGTCGTAAAACAGCCGACCGATCAACGTGCTCTTGCCATCATCGACACTGCCACACGTTAAGAATCGAAGCAACTCCTTCTGCTCATGTTGAGCCAGATAGGCGTCGATGTCGGAGGCGATAAGATCGGACTGATGAGACATGACAAAGTGACCAATAACCAATGACGAATGACCAAAGTCCCGCGCGGAGACGCCGGCCGCTAGTTAGAAATAACCGCGTTTCTTTTTCTCTTCCATCCCCGCTCCACCTTCGTCCTGGTCGATCAAACGACCTTGCCGTTCGGATGTCGTGCAGAGCAGCATCTCTTGGATGATTTCCGGCAGCGTTGTGGCGTTGGAATCGACCGCACCGGAAAGCGGATAGCAACCCAGTGTTCGGAAGCGAACGCGGCGCATCTCGGGGACTTCGCCCGGCTGGAGTTGCAGCCGCTCGTCATCGACCAGAATCAACGTGCCACCGCGATGAACGACCGGTCGCTCCTTGGCATAGTACAATGGAACGATCGGGATCTGCTCCAGGTGAATGTATTGCCAGACGTCAAGCTCTGTCCAATTCGACAGCGGAAAGACTCGAATGCTTTCGCCTTTGTTCACACGAGCGTTGTACAGATTCCACAACTCGGGCCGTTGGTTCTTGGGATCCCAGCGATGATGCTTGTCGCGAAAAGAGAACACCCGTTCCTTGGCCCGCGATTTTTCCTCGTCGCGACGGGCTCCGCCAAACGCTGCGTCGTAGCCGTACTTGTCCAACGCTTGTTTCAGACCGTCGGTCTTCATCACCTCGGTATGTTTTGCGCTATCGTCCAGCGGATGAAGGCCGAGCTTTTTGCCTTCCTCGTTGATGTAGACGATGACGTCCAGCCCCAATTCCTTACGAGCATATTCTTCGCGGAACTGGATCATCTCGCGAAACTTCCACGTCGTATCGACGTGCATCAGCGGGAAAGGCGGCTTGGCGGGATAAAACGCCTTCTGGGCCAGTCGAACCATGACTGACGAGTCCTTGCCGACCGAATAGAGCATCACCGGGTTATGAAACTCGGCGGCCACTTCGCGAATGATGTGGATGCTCTCGGCTTCTAACTGCTTGAGATGAGTGAGGTTATAGCCGGACATGAGACCTGAATGGCGAGAGGAAAGTGGGCGAGAATGTCAGCTATTCTAAGGGCTTGGCGAGCTTGCGTAGAGGGGGCACGAGACGCTAGGCGTTCCAAGCTAAATCTGGCGTCCCCGATGTTTGCTTGTCGTTGACACCCTGGACTTTAGAGCCATAAAATACGCGGTTTTCCTTCTCCCAGCCGCACCAACTGGGAAGCCTTAACACCTGGGGGACGCGTCTCTTGCAAGAAGCGATTGCAAAGGCCGACACGCTGATCGAAGCACTCGGCTGGATACGCCGGTTTCGCGACAAGGTGACTGTCATCAAACTCGGAGGGAGCTTCATGGACGATGCCGACGCACTGCAACATGTGCTGCTCGACATCGTGTTCATGGAGTCGGTCGGCATGCGACCAGTGGTCGTTCACGGCGGTGGACCGGCCATTAACCGAGCGATGGCAGAAGCGGGCATCGAGTCGCGATTCGTGCAAGGTCGCCGCTACACCGACGATGCCACGCTCGCGATCGTCGAACGAATCCTGGCAGGCGAGACAAACGAGCATATCGCGGCGGAGATCGAGAAACTCGAAGGCCGCGCGATGAACCTGAATTTCAAGACGACCAACGTCTTGTTCGGCGAACGATTGCAGCTGGATGGCGAAGACGGGCCGATCGACCTCGGGCACGTTGGACGCGTCACCCGCGTCGACCGCCTGACGATCGACAATCTTTGTTATGCAGGACAGGTTCCCGTGATCCCTTCGATGTGCATCGATGCTGCGGGGAACAAGTTGAACGTCAACGCGGATACAGCGGCGACCGCTGTCGCCCAAGCGCTGGGAGCGGAAAAACTCGTCTTCATGAGTGACGTGAATGGTGTTCGTCGCGATAAAGACGATCCAGCCACGTTGATTCATAGCTTGACGGCCCATGAAGCTCGAGAGCTGATTTCAACGGGTGCGATCGATCAAGGGATGATCCCGAAAGTCGAAGCCTGCTTAGAAACACTGGACAAAGGCGTTCGCAAGATTCATATCATCGATGGTCGCATCCGCCATTCATTACTACTCGAAATCTACACGACGACCGGCGTTGGCACTCAACTCGTGCAAAGTTAATCCTCGCGTTGTTCGCTAACTCACGAACCTGCTTCGGCCACTACCTGTCGTCACTACTTCTCAACAACCCGTCAACCGCCTTTTCAATCCCGCGAGCGTCTCATGAATTCGAGCGACACTGTCGAACTGTTCAAAAAATACGTCATTCCGAATTACGGTCGATATCCGGTGAACTTGGTTCGCGGTGAAGGCTCGCTGGTGTGGGACAGCGAAAACAATCGCTATCTCGATTTGTTTCCCGGTTGGGGCTGCAATTTGCTCGGCCATTGCCCTCCGAAAGTTGTGAAGGCCGTCCAAGATCAAGTCGCCAAGCTGATCCACGTCCCGAACACGTGGCACATGGAAGTGCAAGGACTCTGGGCCCAGGAGTTGTCGGAGCGAAGTTTCGGCGGGCAGGCCTTCTTCTGTAATTCGGGCACCGAAGCGAACGAAGCGGCGATCAAACTGGCTCGACTCCACACACCCAAGCAGCGTTACAAGATCATCACTTTCGAAGGCGGTTTTCACGGCCGAACGCTCGGATCGCTCACGGCAACGGCTCAGCCCAAATACCACGAGGGTCTTGGTCCGCTGGTCGCAGGCTTCAACTACGCGCCGTACGGTGACTTGGAAGCCGTTGAGAAACTGATCGACGAAGAGACTTGTGCGATCATGGTCGAACCTATTCAAGGCGAAGGTGGCGTACGCATCCCGCCAGCAGGTTTCCTGCAAGGGCTCCGCAAGCTCGCCGACGACAACGGATTACTCTTGATCTTCGACGAAGTGCAAACCGGCTGCGGACGAACTGGCAACTGGTTCGCGTATCAACACTTTGGCGTCACGCCCGACGTGATGACGCTGGCCAAAGCGGTTTGCAGCGGGATCGCGGGTGGTGTGATGATGACGACTCCGGCGATCGCTCCAAGTCTGCGACCGGGAATGCATGCCGCAACTTTCGGCGGTAATCCGATCGCCGCCGCCGCAGGCATCGCGACACTGCAAGCGATGGAGGAAGACGACTTGCTCGCCGCTACGAAACGCCTTGGCGATTTCTTCCGCACTCGGTTCGAGAAGCTGAAGCAAGAGTGCAATATCATTCAGGAAGTTCGAGTCGTCGGTGTCATGGTGGGGGTTGAATTGACCGTCGATGGAGCACCGGTCGTGCAAAAGTGCCTTGAACGTAAGTTGCTGACCAACTGTACGCATGGCCGAGTGATTCGCCTTTTGCCCGCCATGAACTTGACGATGGAACAGGCAGAAGAGGGTTGCAAGATCCTCGAAGACGTATTGAAGTCAGTCGCGGCCGAGTAAAGAGTACTTCAGGCTTTCCAGCCTGACATTTCTGCCTGACATCTCAGCCTGGAAAAGGCTAACGTACAAGACTGCTTATCAACTGAGGCTTTAACATGCGACATGTGCTAACGCTTTTCGATCTGACACCCAAGGAAATCGAACGAATCTTCGTCATCACGGAAGACTTGAAGACGAAGTTCCAACAAGGCATCCGCGAGCCGCTGTTTCCTGGCCGAGTTTTGGCCTTGCTGTTCGAGAAGCAATCGTTGCGGACTCGGGTGAGCTTCGAGACGGCGATTGCGAATCTGGGCGGCAGCAGTCTGTTCCTGGGGAAAGATGTCGGTTGGGGGGAACGCGAATCGGTGGCTGACTTTGGACAAGTCCTCGGCGAGTACGTCGATGTCGTGGTCTGTCGTGCGAATTCTCACACCAAAGTCGAAGAGTTGGCGAAGCACTGCACTTGTTCGATCATCAATGGTCTGACCGACAAGTCCCATCCCTGCCAGGCTCTTGCCGACCTGTACACGCTGCGCGAACGGCACGGATTGCTGTCGGGGTTGCGGTTAGCTTATGTCGGCGATGCGAACAACGTCGCGCGAAGCTTAGCCGTCGCCTGCGGAAAGCTGGGTGTTGAATTCGCGATTGCAGCTCCCAAGCAGTATCAATTCGACTCCGACTTTCGATCCAAGCTCAAAAAGGAACTTCCCTCACTCAAGCTGGTCGAGACCGTTGACCCAGTGGAAGCCGTCAAGGGAGCCGCAGCCGTCTACACAGACGTGTGGGCCAGTATGGGGCAAGAAGCCGAACACAACGAACGCGTGGTCGCGTTTGCCAAGTATCAAGTTAACGCAGCGCTTATGAAACACGCCGACCCTGATGCCTGCTTCCTGCACTGTCTCCCAGCTCGCCGTGGCGAAGAAGTTGCGGCGGAAGTGATCGATGGACCGCAGAGCGCCATCGTTCAAGAAGCCGGAAACCGACTTCACGCCCAAAAAGGATTGCTCGCCTGGTTGCTGGGCACACAAGCTTAATCTGCGTAGGCCGGAACAAGGCTTTGCGCAGCTCCGGCAGCGGAGTGACGTCTGGCTTATGCCGGAGCTGCGCAAAGCCTTGTTCCGTCTACTTCCTACGTCCTCTACTCGCTGAATTGAGAATATATCTTATGACACGTCGTGCCAACGAGCTTCGCCCCATCAAAATTAAACGCCGCTACACACGCACCTCGCCGGGCAGCGTGCTGTATCAATCCGGCAACACGACGGTCCTGTGTACCGCCAGCGTACAAGCGGATGTGCCGCCTTGGCTCAAGGGTAAAGGGAAGGGTTGGATCACGGCCGAGTACAACATGCTTCCCAATAGCACGAGCCCACGCAAACGCCGCGAGCGAGACGGCAAGGTCGATGGTCGCACGACGGAAATCCAGCGGTTGATTGCACGCAGCTTACGAGCCGTCGCGGATCTCGATGCGCTCGGCGAACAATTGATAACGGTCGATTGCGATGTGCTGGAAGCCGATGGCGGCACGCGCACGGCGAGTATTACCGGCGGATTCATCGCACTGGTCGAAGCCATCGCCAGTATTCAGAAAGAGCTTCCCGATCCATCGAAGTTCCCACTGCGAGACAGCGTCGCTGCGATCAGCGTGGGGATGGTCAACGGCAAGCCGACGCTCGACCTCGACTACGAACAAGACTTTGCTGCGGCCGTCGACATGAACGTCGTAATGACCGGTGCTGGCCGCTTTGTCGAAATTCAAGGCACTGGCGAAGAAGCGACCTTCAGCGACGAAGATCTCGATGCGTTATTGAAACTTGCGAGGCGGGGCATCAAAGAGCTGACAGCGGCGCAACAAAACGCTCTCGGCAAGCAATGGCCATTCTGAAGTTTCGTAGTAAGTACAGTTTGGCGTAGCGATGTCAAGTTGCATTCCATCTTACGTGGGCGTAAGTTGGTCGTGTGAGAGCGACGATCCACGTCCACGATAGAGGGCTACTATCGTGGACGTGTTCCGTTTACGCTGTGCAAATATGGTGCGACCAGTGTGGAACAAGGCTTCGCAGTTCCGGCAGCAGTTTAACGTCGAGTTCATGCCGGAACTGCGAAGACTTGTTCCAGCCTACTTTCCTGTCTCCTGGAACCACTAATGAACACTAACCAACACTAATCGGAGACATTACACTGCGGGCTCTTACATTCGTGTTAGTTAGCGTTCATTAGTGGTTCGCCCCTGGCAGACGAACATGCAGGATGCACTGTAATGACTGTCGATCCGGCCAAAAAGAAACAAGCCGCGAAAGTCGTACGCGGGTTGCGACGCGATTACGCCGACGTCGAATGCGCGCTTATTCACGACACTCCCTTTCAGTTGCTGGTTGCCACGGTGCTGTCAGCACAATGCACCGACGAACGCGTCAATATCGTGACCAAAGAGTTGTTCGCGAAGTATCCGAGGGCGAAAGATCTGGCGGCGGTTCCAGTAAAGGAAATCGAGAAACTGGTTCAAAGCACCGGCTTCTTTCGCAATAAGGCCAAGAATATCAAGGCTCTTTCCGAGCGACTGACAAAAGAATTCGACGGCGAAGTACCACAAGATCTCGATATACTCGTCAACTTGCCCGGCGTCGGGCGTAAGACGGCGAATGTCGTGCTCGGAACGGCTTTCGGAATTCCGACTGGCGTCGTGGTCGACACGCATGTGGGACGAATCAGCAAGCGATTGGGGCTGACTGAGAATACGGACGCGGTAAAGATCGAACGAGATCTGATCGAACTGCTACCGCGAAAGGAGTGGATCGACTATTCTCATCGGATGATTCACCACGGTCGCCGTGTCTGCAAGGCGAGAAAGCCTCTGTGTGAGGAATGCGGGTTTAAGAAGATCTGCCCACGAATCGGAGTCGAACATTAGATGATTCTTTCTGGCGACGAGATCCGTAAACACTTGGGTTTCGATATCAAGATCGATCCCTTCGACGAGTCGAATCTCAATCCCAACAGCTACAACATGACG
Source organism: Planctomycetota bacterium (assembly GCA_963204995.1). Lineage (GTDB taxonomy): Bacteria > Planctomycetota > Planctomycetia > Pirellulales > Pirellulaceae. The sequence goes on from CAUJKL010001088.1 coordinate 10,327, forward strand.
TTGCATGACGAGATCATGATCTATGAAGAGGTCGTGCTCGACATGCGTCAGCCGAATCGAGTCCGCCGGATTCAAATCCCGCCGGATGGACTCGTGTTGAATCCGAATCAGCTCTATCTCGGCCGCACGGTCGAGTACACCGAGACACACAACTTTGTGCCGATGATCGAAGGCCGTTCGTCGATCGGCCGTCTGGGCTTGTTCGTCCACGTCACGGCCGGTTTCGGCGATGTTGGGTTCCGCGGCCACTGGACGCTGGAGATGTTCGCCGTCCAGCCGGTGAAGATTTACCCCGGCGTGCAGATCTGCCAGATCTTCTTCCACGAGATCAAAGGCAACATCAAGGAGTATTGCAGCGAGAAGTATCAAAACGCTCGCGATATCCAGCCGAGCTTGCTGTACCGCGAGTTGAATCCGGATGCGAAGGAAGATGATCCGCAGTTGGTGTTTGAGTTTGGGCGAGATCGGTCGTAGTGCAGACACGTCCGTGGAGCAACGACTATCAAAGCAACGCATTTCGCACGAGCTATAGTGGCTAGTCGCCAGTGAAGATTCGAGACATAATCAAATTGCTTGAGCGGGACGGATGGTATCTGGTCGCTCAAAAGGGAAGTCACCGCCAACTCAAGCATCCGACGAAGCCTGGACGCGTGACAGTTGCGGGAAAGCTGAACGGTGATTTGGCACCCGGTACCCTGAACAGCATTCTGCGGCAGTCGGGGCTAAAGGAATTGTAAAATGAACCGCTATCTCATCATTATCGAGAAGGCAAAAGGCAATTTTTCCGCCTATTCACCGGATGTGCCGGGATGTGCCGCTACAGGTTCGACGCGTGCCGAGGCCGAACAGGAAATGCGGGCTGCAATACGAATGCACCTAGAAGGCATGAAAGAAGACGGACTTCCACTGCCAGAATCGACTGCCTCGGTGAGCTATGTCGAAGCGTGACGCAAGCGGTGCAAGAAGTAGCGGTTGATTCCCAGCAAAGCTTTGCTTAAGTGGTGTGGCGGCTCCGATGGTGATACGCAGTCTCACACCAACCAATCGGGCACCTGACCTTACGGATCGATAAAGTCACGCCGGATACTTCCACTCGCCACGATACTCGCGTCGCAACAACGCATTCGCCTGTTCATCGCCGACGCAACGCTCTTTCGCTCCATCCCACTCGACGCTGCGTCCGAGCTTATACGACAGCATGCCGAGCAGGCTCATGTTCGTCGAGCGATGACTCGATTCGATGTCGCAGACGGGCTTCTTGCCGGTTTCGATGCTGTTCATAAAGTCCGCCCAGAGCGCGGTGATGCTGTGGCCATCGGGCTCTTGCAGCACGGCGTCTTGATGGATCACGGGCGACTTGTCGTTATCCGGATAGAACGTCCACCCATCGCGCCAGCCCATGTGGAACGTGCCCTTCGTTCCGTAGAAGTAGCAGCCGATCGAATGCTTCTCCGCTCCGTTACCTGCAAAGCGACGATGCTCCCAGGTGGCAGCGAACGACTCGAACTCGAAGACCGCGATTTGCGAGTCGGGAGCGTCGGTGGTCTGTTCCTTTTCGTTCAGCACCGCCGCGCCGCGAATCGGCCTGCCGCCGGTGGAATAAACCTTGCGCGGATATTTTTCATCGGTCCAGAGCAGAATCTGATCCAACCAGTGAACGCCCCAATCGCCCAGCGTGCCATTGGCGTAATCAAGAAAATTGCGGAAGCCGCCGGGATGGATGCGGCTGTTGAAGGGACGCAGCGGTGCCGGGCCGCAATACATCTCCCAATCGAGCCCGTCCGGTACTTCGCTGTTCGCGTTGGGTAACTCAACACCACCGCGACTGTGGACAAAGGTTCGTACCATGCCGATGTCGCCCGCGCCGCCGTCCTTCAAGAACTTCATACCAGAAACAAAGTGCGGCCCGATCCGCCGGTGGAGGCCGACTTGGATCACGCGGCCCGCCGCTTCCGCAGCGTTCAGCATCGCTCGACTCTCCATGATCGTGTGGCCAGTTGGCTTCTCGACGAAGATGTGCGCACCCTTGCCGATCGCCGCGATGGTATTCAGCGCGTGCCAGTGATCGGGCGTGGCGACGATGGCGATGTCGATTTGCTCCTTGTCGAGCAGCTCGCGGAAATCGCCGTAGGTCTTCGGCGTATCGCCTGAAAGATCTTTCACTTCTTCGGCGGCCAGTTCCAACGCGTTCTGATCCACGTCGCACAGAGCCACGGCCTTACACTGTCCGCCCGTCAGGGCTTCCTTCAAAATGTTCATGCCCCACCAGCCCGATCCGATCAAGGCGGTGCGGTACTGTTTGGCCTTCGGTGCGGCGTGGATGAACGGAACACCACTTAAAGCGAGACCGGTGGCAGCGGTCGCATGAATGAATTGACGGCGATTGACAGTCATGATCGTTCCTTTTCAAAGGATCTGTGAGTTCGAGAGTGAGTTATAGCGTTAGTACGTAAAGTTCACTGCTGGAGGTTTCCGGTTTATTCTGTCGTTCTTCAGCGTAAATCATCTGAGCGTTGTAGACGATACTCCGATGTGCTTTACGATGCAGAAATTCGTCGACGCCGCTAATTGCCACACCACTGCCATCTATCGCAACATGATTCATGCTGGGCATCTTCGCCAATTCGAGCAGGCTCTTATCGGCTACAAGCGTCCCAGTCAGGGCAACATCGGCAAGTCGTGGAAGTCGGACGAGATGCATCACGGCGGCGTCTGTGGCCGTCGTATTTCGGAGGTCTAGCAACGCTGCGGTCGCCGTCCAGCTTCTGGCAAATGTAGTGAGATTCGAAGTGGCTCCGGATTCCCTAACGACGAAATACCGGCGCAGTCTTCGTTCAGTGGCTGCTTCATGGCCAGCGGTTACCCCCTACAGTACACACTTCCTATCTTCCCGCGTTCTTAAGCGCTGGAAGTCTCACAACTCTCTTGGTAACCATGAATCGCTGGATCGGGATGTACGCCGGGCAGATCCTCAGAATACCAGGCACCGAGTACGGCTTCCCAGTCTTCGCGGCAAGTCACTCGCGCAAAGGCGGCACGGACTTCGTCGTGCTGCGGGTGCATCGCCGAATACTTGATCCCAAACTTTCGCATCGTCGTCCCGCACCGCTTGTCTGCGTAAAGTTCTTCCGCCAGTCGATAGTGTTCGAGGATCGCTTCGCGCTGCTCGAACAGACTGGGCGGCGATGGGAGCGGCTGGCCGGCGGCGAGTGCTCGCGCCTGAGCAAAGATCCACGGATTGCCGATCGCTCCTCGCGCCACGGTCACACCGTCGATCCCTGTTTGCGAAATCATGTCGAGGCAGCTCTGTGCCGTGAACAAATCGCCGCTACCAAGAATGACCTTGTTACCCACGAGATGTTTAACTTCGCGGAGGAACTCCCAGCGGCTTGGCCCGACGTAGCGTTGATTGACCGTTCTTCCATGGACTGTGATGGCGGAGACACCGATCTCGAACGCGCCCTCCAAGATGCGAAAGAAGTTGTCGCGGCTTTCCGCCGTGTCGTCGATTCCGCGACGCATCTTTACCGTGACCGGGATGTGAGCGGGAACCGTGTCGCGAGTCCGTTGAACGATCTCCAGAGCAACGTCCGGCTGGCCGAGATGAAAGCCGCCACGACAGCGTCCAACCACCTTCTTGACCGGGCAACCAAAGTTGATGTCGACGATATCAAACCCCGACTCGACCAGCTTCATCGCGCCCGCCGCGAATTGCTCCGGCTCGGCCCCCATTAACTGGCCGCCAACGGGATGCTCTTCGTCGCTGATGTGCAGGAAATGTCGCGTTCGCTGTCGCTGCTTCACGGCCACCAGGAACTGGTCGAGCATCACCTCGCAAATCGCATAACTCGCCCCATGTCGCCGCGCGATGACACGCATCGGCCAATCGCTGTATCCCGACAACGCCGCCTGGACGACGGGGAAGCCGATCTTCACGTTGCCGATTTGTAGACCATCCCAATGGCTCGTCTTAGTCATTGCGTTGTTAAGCCGCGGGCATGAGATCTGCGAAGGAACGGGGGCGTTAAACTCTGAATTTGCGTGCTCATCATTCACGCAGTACGACGGCCGATTTCAAGGTGCTCAGTATACAGCTGACGCTAGATCTTAAACAGGCGATGGCCGGACGTCTTTGAGTGGTCGTTGGAACAACCATGCCTGCGACCGGAATGAATTCCGGTCTACGAGGCGATGGCCAGACGTCTTTCGGCGGCTGTTGGAGCTGCGGGGGGGCACGCGCATGAAATGACTTCCTCATTTGTGAGGATTCGTTAAGTTCGACATGATTACAACGCATCCAATGCCACCGGCTCGCCCGGTGGTTGATGACGTTCATTGCTACAGCAACGGGCCGATCAAACATCAAATGCCACGTGCTTGTCCCGTGGATAGTTACGGTCGTTACTGGGGGTAGCGACGGTTGCGAGCGAGAAGCGTGAGGCACCACCGGACAAGCCGGTGGCATCTTTGAGACGTTGGCACGGCTTAC
>CAUJKL010001089.1 GCA_963204995.1 Planctomycetota bacterium
GGGACTGGCCCCAATGACATCTCCGCCGATTACTTTGGCATGTTTTGCGATCGAGTCCAGGAATTGTTGGACGCAGATCGGCAGGATCCGCCGTTTGTGGCCGCCCTGAGCAACGGTACCAGCGGCAATATCAACAATAACGACTACTCGAAGCCTCGCGAGCGACGCCAGCCGTACGAACAAATGCGATTGGTTGCCGACCAATGCGCCCAGGCCGTTTGCGGACAGTATGAGAAACTTGTATGGCACGACCACGTGCCGCTGGACATGCGACAGCAGGAACTTGAATTGGGCGTACGCAAGCCTACCCCCGCGCAGCTCGCACACGCCAAGAAGGTCCTGGCCGATCCCGACCATCGCGACGAGTTTCCGCACGAGCGGAACTATGCCGAAAAAGCAATTCAACAACTGGAGTCGCCTGAAACGGTTCGCGTCATACTCCAGGCCGTGCGAATCGGGGACTTGGGCATTTCCGCCATCCCCTTCGAGGTATTCACCGAAACCGGCCTGGAGCTAAAGGCCGCCAATCCCTTCCAGCCGAGTTTCACGATGGAACTGGCCAACGGCGGCTACGGCTATCTGCCCACACCCGAGCAGCACCGACTCGGCGGCTACGAGACTTGGCTGGGCACCAACAAGGTAGAAGAGCAGGCCTCGGTCAAGATTGTCGATACCTTGCTGAAGCTGTTTGCGGAACTTGCCGAGACGCGTTGATCTATTACGGCGAGAGCACGAAGCGTCACGGGAACCAATCCTGAACTGAACAGCATACGGAATTGCGCCCAACGCGGCGCACCTCTTGGGAATGAAACCTGTGTCGAATCGATTGCTCGTCGACTGGAGCGTGAGTCAACGATGCGACCACGCGAGCGGCCAAGAGTGCGACCATTATCGGAAGATAATCAAAACAAAGAGGTTTGACCCGTTTGATTTGCCCTGACCCGTTTGATTTGCCCCCTTTGATTTGCCGCGTCTAAAAACACCAGCCACTCGCCCGGATGTCTCGAAAAGCGAAAGAGACACCTTCGGGGACACAACACTTTGGTGGTGCTGTGCCTCCAGTTGCCCTTCATGCCATTGGTCAATTCGCGTTCGCCAGGGTCTGAACCTCTTTTTGCAGCGAAGTACCAAGACGATCACGTTCGGTTTCCAAATCATAATGTGATTGAAGATTCAGCCAGAACCGTTCAGATGTTGCGAAATATCTCCCCAGTCGCAACGCGGTGTTGGCGGTAATTGAACGTGCGCCTTTGACGATTTCATTGATGCGACGTGGCGGCACATTAATATCCTTGGCGAGACGGTATTGGCTTACGCCAAGAGGTTCCAAGAATTCCAACAGCAGTATTTCGCCGGGATGAACCGGCGCGAGCTTTTTCGCAGCCATTTCTCAATTCCTAGTGATAGTCCGTAAGTTCGACATCATACGCATCGCCATCCGACCGCACAAAGCAGATGCGCCATTGATCATTAATGCGGGTGCTGTATTCGCCTTTGCGATCACCCTTGAGTTTTTCGAGGCGGTTGCCGGGCGGAACTCGCAAATCTTCAAGTGACTCCGCAGCATCGAGAATTAGGAGTTTCCGCAACGCCGCTCGCTGAACCTCCTGCGAGAATCTCTTGACGCGTTCGCGTCGAAAGATGTTCTCCGTCTGTAGGTCGCGAAAACTCCGAATCATGCCGACTAGCATAACGCGACGCGGTAATAACGTCAAGCGCCAATACAAGCCGCGAGCCTATTCGCATATCGTGTCAAGGCTGAAAAGCTGCCACGCACCGCTGGTGGGTGGCTTTCGCGATAAACGGGTTCTGACAGTGCTAATCTCCTGCTGCCACCCGTCACCATTCACGACGGTCGTGGACGAAGACGAAGCGGTTTGAAATCGATGCCGACTGGTCAATCCAACCGCAAGGCGGCGATCATGGCTGACATCAACATCAGAACCAGCGGGAGTTGGACGACCCAGCCCGATACGATGGCGATGGCCAGCGGTTGCTGCATCGCGGAGCCTTCGCCGCTCGCCAACGCCAGGGGCAGTAGAGGCCATGCAGCTTTTAACACGTTTGACTGTAATGATTTGCGACGCAGATCATTGTAGAACAATTGTCTCAATTGTTACGCTCGCTTCGCGAGCTCAGAGCGAAGAAACAATTGAGACAATTGTTCTACAATAAAGCCGCACGACCTCAGTAGGGCCAGGATGGCGGCCAGTGTGGTCATCGCAATGGCCCAAGCCTCCGAACTGGTGCGTAATCAGCACTAAGAAACTGTGTCTTTACTACTTTCCGATTTGATTTCTCTCGTTTAACGGCAAGCCGGAGGCGGCTGCTCCGAGCATGCCGCAATTACCGTCGCCTTCGGCTTGCCGTTAAACGAGGAAGTTGTTGTTACACACTTTCTAAGCACAACGACTGTCCGTCAAACTGGAGTCATCTCGGCACTCGACAGAGTCTCCTATCGTTGTCTGATATTTCGTGTGATTCGGTTTGAAAGACAAATGCCGATGGATTCAGGCGAGTTGCTCATCGTTCTCTCACGTTGCGTTCGTACACTGCAAGCGAATTTAAGTTTGATCACCATGCAGTTCAAAGGGAGTCGACATGATTGGCGACAGTTCGCTTTCGGCACGGCCAGCCGATAGTCTCGAAACCGAATCGTTCGTGACCTCACGTTCGAGTATTGAACACAACACGCACGACGCGATCGCTACGAAAGAAGGGAGCCTGAGCAAAGTTCCCGAGGTCGTGCTGCTGTTCTGGATCATTAAGATCGCGGCCACGACGCTCGGCGAGACAGGCGGCGATGCGGTGTCGATATCGATGAATCTCGGCTACTTGGTTTCCCCAAACCCTCGGCACCGCGCTTGGCGATTGGACCGCCGATTCGGCAGGGCTTGGTTACGGCGGTGCCGCAATCGTGTTTAGTGCGATGCTGGCGATTGTGGTTGCGGCGTACTTCTGGACCCACGTCTCGCACACTCTGCTTTTCTGGGCAGCTTTTATCCTCACGCGACCGTTGGGCGCGGTGGTTGGCGATTTCCTGGACAAGCCCGTTGATGCTGGTGGGTTGGCGCTGAGCCGCTATACAGCTTCGGCAGTTCTCTTCGTGTTCATTGCAGCCTGCATCTTCTTGTTCCCGCACCGGGCTGCAAAGCACGGCCATTGAACTAATTCGCCTGGCGAAGAATGTAATCGTGGCGCGGCTTGATGGTTCGAGGATCACGAGTCCCGCAGGCCAAGTGGCAGATGAGAACTCGCTACAGCCGATTTCACTAGAAATTGGTCCTCCCTACAAAATATGGTGGGGCTCTCTTGCAACGTCGCCCAGAATTTCTAAAGAATTCGCGCGCGCTCAGTGATAGCACTTTCGTTGATTCCTATACAGCGGACGATTTGGCTTGCAGTCGACCCTTCCAATCGTTTCGATCCTCTGCGGTTCATTTCCAATTCCAACTCGGTCAAGCCTACCGACTCGGCATGCACTCCGATTTCAGCGAGTTGCAGGGCCATGTCGGCACGCCAATGGGAGGCCCACAACGGGCGATGATGATGGTGAAACCAAGTAGCAACCGTCGATCCGATTTTGCAGCGCGCCGAAGAGCAAACCGCGATCGACCGTTAGGGTTCGAGCCCCTCGAACATCGAAAACTGTTGAGCGCCGATTTTTTGGACGCGGCCAATGCTTTTTTCGCCGAGTTCGACGAGTCGACCGAGCAGAACCAAGTGCTTCAGCGTGTCGCCCATCGCGGCACGGAAGATGCAACTGATTCCAATGCCTGCAGCCATTCCCGGTGTGATGCCTGAAGTGAGAAGAGGCTGCCGGGAACCAGTTTTATTGGAGT
>CAUJKL010001090.1 GCA_963204995.1 Planctomycetota bacterium
TATTCAAGCCGATGCAGATCGTGCAGATCCCACTTGATCGACGCATGCTCGCCGTTGATCTCGAAAGTGTAAAGTGCCTTATGACCGCGCGCGTAACGCGTCGACTCGAACAAGCCAAGCGAACCGTTACCGAAGTGGCACAGGAATGCACAGGCATCATCGATCCCGACCGGCTCGACTTTCCCGGTCAGATTGTGCTTGCGCTGTTTCACAAACGTTTCGGTCATAGCCGTGACGTTGGTCACGTTGCCATTCAGCCAGATGGCGGTGTCAATGCAATGTGCCAGAAGATCGCCCGTCACGCCTGAACCGGCGGCGGCGGCATCGAGTCGCCAGAGCGCGGCACCACCTTGGGGCAAGTCTTCCGCGATCGTCCAATCCTGGAGGAAGTTGGCTCGATAGTGGAAGATGCGTCCGAGCTTACCTTCATCGATCAGCTGCTTCGCCAGCGAGACCGCGGGAACGCGGCGATAGTTGTACCACACGGTATTCACAACGCCGGCCTTCTCGACCGCCGCACACATCTCTTCGCCCTCGGCGACGTTCATGGCCAGCGGCTTCTCGCACAGAATCATCTTGCCGGCTTCCGCACAGGCGATCGCCATCTCTTTGTGCAGATTGTTGGGCACGCAGATATCGACCGCATCGATGTCCTTTCGCGCGATCATCTTTCGCCAATCGGTCTCGATCGATTCGTAGCCCCAGCGATCCGCGAAGTCTTTTAACTTGGCCGCATCTCGCGCGCAAGCCGCCTTGAGCACGGGCTTGTATTCGTTATCAAAGAAATTGCTGACGCGGTTGTAAGCATTCGAATGCGTTCGGCCCATGAAGCCGTAGCCGATCATGCCGATGTTGAGTGGTTTTGTCATTGATGATCTCCGTGTTGTTCGGTCGTCGGTCTAAATAGAACAGCCATTGGAAATGACCAAATCCTAATGTCCAATGACCAATGAGAGTTGGTTAGTCGTCATCGTTCGAGTTTCTGTGGATAGCCGCGAAGATACGATTCAATTCGTCAGCTTCCTTCCATAATGTTCGTGCGTCAGGCTTTCGTTCTGGCACGGCTGTGGCTAACATCCGCAGCCAATACTTCGTTTCTTTTGATTCTCGCTTACAAATGCTGATGAAATTGCGAAATTGTCTCTTCGATCCTGCTTCATCGGCTTCGGAATAGTTGGCTCCAATGCTTGTGGCTGATCGAACGACCTGACGAATCAATGGCCCAGTAATGTCGTTTACTGGAAGTTGTTGAAGAAAGGTAATTGTTTTCTCACCAAATACCGCCGTTCTATCACTCAGGTCATACTCCCGACGACTGTCAGTCTTGCCATCATTGGACATTGGTCATTCTGATTTGGTCATTCAAACGTAGCGTCAGTTCCAGCCATGTGCTTCGCGCACTTTCAGCATCACATCGAGAATCGTATTCCACGTCTTGCCGTCTTCCAGCATCGCGTTGGGGAACATGCAGCCGTCCCAGCAGATGTGCTTGATGCCGCGCGCCGGAGCGTCCTTCAGCCAGTAGCCCGCACACTTGACAATGTCGAGCTTGCCGTTCGGGTCGTCGGCGGGACAGTGTTTTCCTGTCTTATCGTGCGCGCCAGCACCGTGAACGTGACCATCGTTCTGAGCAATATGAAAATCGATAGTCCAAGGCCGCAGCTTATCGACCATCTTCTCGTAGGCCGCATAGAACTCGGCGTCCGTATAGCCTTCGTGCAGCAACGCATGCTCGGGCGCGTTATAGCCCATGAGGTAGAGATACGTGTGCGCCATGTCGGCTTGGAAGCCCAAGGTCTCTGGCATGCCAACCTCTTCGAGCAAGTCGAGCATGTCCTTCCAACTGTGCATGCCGGCCCAGCAGATCTCGCCCTCGGCAGCCAAACGCTCGCCATGATCCGCCGCGATCTTGGCAGCTTCCCGAAATGTGTCCGCGATGCGGGTCGTGTTTGCTTTCGCATTGGCTCGCCATTTTTCTACGCCGAACTCTGCCGAGTCGATGCGGATGACGCCATATTTGCGAACGCCGTGTTCGTTGAAGATGCCTGCCACGCGACAGGCCATTTTCACGGCCGACAGGAATTTTTCGCGTGACGCATCGTCGCCCATCGCCGAATCACCGATGGTGCCTGGCCAAACCGGGGCCACGAGCGACCCCACATCAAAACCTTTGCTCGCGATCATGTCAGCGATGCCGCGAAGTTCGTCGTCACTGGCTTCTGGATTCGTATGTGGCAAGAAGAGAAAGTAGTCGATCCCCTCGAACTTCTGCCCATTGACGTTGGCGGCCGCCGTCAGGTCGAGCATGTGTTCCAAGCTGATCGGGGGCTCTTGGCCCTCGTCGGTGCCTTTGCCAACCAGACCGGGCCACATCGCATTGTGAATTCTCGGCAGCTTGTTACTCATCATCGTTCCTTTGTCTATTCGTTCGGCGGTTGATTGATTCGTGGACGTAGTTCATCTATGAGTTGCCGCAGGACGGCGTGTTCCGGCAGCTTTTCGAGCTGATCGAGATGCCGATCGATATCGCTAGGTGTTACGAACGGAAAGGCCAGGCTCCGATCCAGCGTCTCGTATTCGCCAGCATCCGTGAGGCGAAAGAAGTGCATCTTCTCGGCATCGTGACGCCACACTTCACTGATTTTCAACGAAGCAAATCCCGGCATACGATCCAAGCAACTGTTAGTCACATCCACTTCGACCAGCAAATCCGGCGGAGGGTCGATGTCCGGAACGTAGGTTTTCTTTCCACGGACGAGGGCTTCATTCGCAACGTAATAAGCCTCATCCGGTTGAAACCCCTTCTCGGCACTCTCACCTGTCAGTGTCGTCGAGCCGACGCATTGGATATGAATTTCGAAGCTCCAGGCAATGGTCTCGATCATTCGTCCGATAAAACTCTTGATCCAATCGTGATCCTTGCGTGGCGACATGAGCTCCAACTCCCCTCCGTCGTATGTATGACGCAACGAGCGATCACCTAATGCTTCCAGAAATCGCATGTAGTCCTGCCACGAAACGCTGTGCAATAAACTTGGCACTTCGAGGGCTCCACGGTCGTACGTGTGACGGAAATGATATTCGCCCAGCGCATCGAGAATTCCTTCGTACATCTTCCACGAAATGCCGTAGAGAACGACGTAGGAGTCGGTGGCGTGTTGTCTTGAGATCATCGCGAGTTGGTTCCTACAGCTGCTCTCGAACCCAAGCTTCGAACTGGAGTTCCAACTCGGTGTCGTCCAGTTCTTGGCGTAAATCAATGAATCGATTCAGGTCGTCGGACGACAGAAACGGAAAGTGGCGGCTCCGCTTGATTTGACGATAGCGACCATCCTTCGTCAGCCCCAGAAACGTGACGTCATAGTTTCGACATCGCCAAACTTCCCGCACGCCGAGGAGACGATACATCTCGATACGATGCTTCGAACTAGCCGTGACGTCGACTTCGACGACCAAATCCGGCGGAGGATCAACGTCGGCGTAGTACTGAGTCTTGCCGCGCATCGCCGCAGCGGAATCCTTGCCGAGAAAAAAGCATTCGTCCGGCTCCAGCCCCCGATCAAAGTCTTTTCGCTTCATCGTGGTTGAACCGGCGCTTTGGCGAGGCAGCCGACGAAGTCTACACATCATCTCGACAAGGCCACCAACAAACGACTTTGACGATTCATGGCCGTATGAAGGAGTCACAACTTCTAAACTCCCTTCGACATAAGTATGGCGCAACCGCCGCTCGCCGAGCGAGTCGAGCAAGGTCTCGTACTGCTTCCATGTCAGGCCGTTAAAAACGAACTGCTGAAGGGGCTTTAGCGAGTCGACGAGGGGCGTTGCGATGATCACAATGGGGCCTATCCCTTTCGGTAATCGCCAACATTCGGCACACTCGCGAACGTATCCGGACCAAAGTAGCGAAGCCCTTCGAGCGGTTCGCTGCCGGTGTTCTCGATCTCGACGCCTCGGGTGGCGGCTTCGTGACTGATGAACACTTCGTCTTCGGTCTCGGCACCGAAACGAATCATGGCTGGTGTCTGTAAGGCCAGTTTACCCATGCGACCCTTGCCTTGGACCGTGATCCAACCGCTGGCACCGGGGTCTTTGAGAACACACTTCGCACCGGGCTGCAAGGTGAGTCGTTTCGCGCTGAACAGTTGCGCGTCGTCGACACGACCATAAACGATCCAATCATCGCTCCAGCCGTCCCCCTGATCCGCGGTGATAGGTTCGAGATAGTTATTATCCTTGAAGTTGGGATCAACATTCTTCTCCCAATCCAACTCGCCGACGATGAAGTCGAGATCTTGATGCTTTTCCTTCGGCATGTCCTTCACCAGCAGCGACCAGGGAACGTAGCGTCCTTCGACGATGTTCTGGTACATGCCGAACACGTCACTTCCCCATTGCGGTTCGTAGGTGCAGAGAGAACCGGGGGCGTGCAACACTCCTGGCGGGATAAGCCAGCCAGTTCCTCGCTTCAAGCGATACGCCTTGGACAAATCGAGAATTCCATTGTCGCCCTTGCCCCAATCTTCGAGGCACTTGCGCACGTCAGCCTTCGTCGTACCCGGCTCCAGTCCCATGAAGGTGTAAGGAAAATTATTGTCACAGTTGTTGTACTGCGGCGCGAAGTAATAACTCTCGGGTTTGCCTTCCTGTCCGACGAGCTTGGCATCGGCAAAGCTTTGGTGCATGTGATGCGGAATGGGGCCCATGTTATCGAAGAACTTTGAATAGATCGGCCAACGCTCGTACTTTTCCCACATGGTCTTGCCGATCATCCGCGTCCCGGCCTCGGCGACCGCGTGCTTCAGTTGAAAATGCTGGCCTTCGAACAAGGCAAAGCTTTGGCCTTCGTGCCAGACGCGTCCTTCGTTAGCTGCGTCGGTCGTGCTGGCGAACCACCGCTCGTCGATACCGCCGCGTTCCGCACCATATTTGTAGTAGTCCGCCGGGTGCAGCTTGATTCGCTTGCCTGGATGTAAGAAGCTTCGCGGAACCCACGTCGGCGAAAGCCGCAACAAGCCACCTCCCGCGTCGAGTGCCCGGTCGAGGATCTTGGCAACACTATCGCCCTTTGCGATGTTCTCCATCATTTTAGCTTCCACTCCGCTTTTAACGTTTGTTGATTCACGCCGCAAACCGTTTCGAAGAGGATTCAAGAGGAAAACGGCAGGCGGTTTCCAGCAATTTAGAACCTACTTCTCTAACACTTTGGGAGGCGATTGGCAAGGCAACGGGAACCTAGCCCGCATTTCTCAAGCGACGACAAACCTGGGGGCCTCGCGCGAGCCCGTGTTGTGAGGAATACTGGCTAGGTTCGGGCATCGATCGACTCCAGCTATTTTGGTTCAAGCAGAAACTCGTGAATTCGCACGATCGGCTCGTCGCTCCGATCGACCAGCACATCGGCACCGGCAGCTAGTTGACCGGCGATCTCTTGAAGGGCTGGAAGTGACAAACCCATGATGCTGGGCTCCGTTGCCAAAGTGGATTGCACCGAGCGAAACAGCCGATCGCCCCGTGTCGCATGTCGCGCAACGCCGATGGCACTGCCTTCGCGGGCTTTAACACAGGCCGCCGTCAGCTTGATCAGACCCTTGATGAAGTCGGCGATGACACCTTCCCTGCCAGCAGCATTCCACACGGCTTCCCAGGCTTCATGTGCTTCCCAATAGAAGCCGTGATTGAACAGGTCGATCCCACGCAAATAAGCCCGACATTCTCGCCAGTGTTGTGGATCGAAATCCGTCACTTCGTCAGCAACTTCACCGAAACTGTGGCCTTCGCGATCTCGAATTGGATGCGGGAACTTGCCAGGTACATACGAATACGCAGGCATTGGTGTTCCCGGTAACAGCACCGGAATCTTGCTCATCATCACTCCTGATGTACGATAGAACGCATACTAGACGGAGTCATTGTAGGCGGAAACTCGCCTGACGCACCCACGGAGACGCCATCATGGAACGCCGACGAATCTTGATTACCGGTGTCAGCCGTGGGCTCGGACAAGCGATGACAGAAGAGTTTATCCGGCTCGGTCACACGGTCGTCGGCTGTGCCCGCTCGTCGGCGGCGATCGCAAAGCTATCTGAACGATTTCCCCAACCGCACCGGTTCGACGTTATCGACGTGAGCAACGATCAGCAAGTTTCCGAGTGGGCGAACCTTGTGATCCGAAATATCGGGGCTCCCGATCTGCTTCTAAACAACGCCGCCATTGTCAACGAGAACGCATCTCTCTGGAACGTCCCGCCGGATGAATTCTCGCGAGTTGTCGATGTCAACATTAAAGGTGTTTATCATGTCATCCGTCATTTCGTCCCGGCGATGATTGAACGCGAGACCGGTGTCATCGTGAACTTCAGCTCAGGCTGGGGGCGATCGACGTCGCCGATGGTCGGTCCGTACTGTGCAACCAAGTGGGCGATCGAAGGCATGACGCGAGCACTGGCGGATGATTTGCCGTATGGGATGGCGGCGATTCCATTAAATCCTGGCATCATCCATACAGACATGCTGGACAGTTGTTTCGGTGCCAACGCGGCTGCCTATCCGCGAGCGGAGCAATGGGCCAAGAAAGCGGTTCCGTTTCTGCTGGATCTTGGTCAAGAGGATAACGGGGATCCGCTGACTGCGCCGAGCTAGCCGGCGAAGCGGCGTTGCGAACCATGGATAACAACACACAACATCCTGCGATGCTGGCGGAAGCGGCGTTGCTCGCCACCTGCGAAACTCGTCGACAACGTCGGAGCGGCCCCGGCGGACAGCATCGAAATAAAGTTGAGACTGCGGTCGTCATCACACACACACCGACAGGACTCCAAGGCGAAGCCTCGGAGCGCCGCAGCCAGGAGCAGAATCGACAGGTCGCGATTCTCCGTCTGCGTGTCAATCTAGCCATTCATCATCGGAGCGGAGTCAAGCTCGATGACTACCAACCCAGTGCTCTGTGGCGGCAGCGCTGCCGAAGTCAACGGATCGCTATCAATCCAGAACACGAAGATTTCCCGGCGATTCTGGCCGAAGCCCTGAATTTGCTGGCTGCGTGTGGGTGGGAGCCTAAGGAGGCCGCCCCCCGACTAGTTTGCTCGCCATCGCAACTGTTAAAGCTTATCCAGCTCGAACCGCATGCCTACGTCGAGCTGAATCGCCAGCGAATTGAACGCGGAATGCGACCGCTGCGTTAGGCCGGTAGCGTATAAGTCTAGTAGTGTGGGTCAATCAGCGGTCGCTCGCAAACTTCTGAAGAAGCCAATCGAGAACTGCCCGCTGATCGTCCATCGTGGCGCGCCGGATCTGGCTGAGCAAGTAGATGCGATCTGGCTTCGGCAGGGCGGTGTTTTGCAGTCCCTCGTTACAGTTTGTACAGACTGCGCGCAAATTCTGGTATGAATCATCGCCGCCCTTTGATTTGTCGATGATGTGCCCCATTGTCAGTCGTATCGTACGATTCTCATTGAATGGGTCCGGGTCGCCTGCCGCAAGGCCGCACATTTGGCAAGTGTATCCGTTTCTTTCGAGTACACGAGCTTTCGTTTCTTTTGAAATGTCACGTTTGAATGCTGGAAGCCGCTTAGCGGTTTTCATCAGGTATTGGTTCGGCTTCAGGCGAGCACTGTCTTTGTGAGAGAGAATCTGATAACCCTCTTCGTTGCGAAGTTCGCGGACTCGCCGAGCCCATTCCGTCGCGCCGCCGCTCGCCTTGGCGATGTCTCGCGATTCCAACACTTTGCCGATGTTGGCGAGAAAGTATTCAAGTATCAGTTGCTTTGAGCCAGGCTTTCTACTTCGGGAAGATCCTTTTTTGGCCGGCATTCCTCGCGCGCTCCTTGCTCTTTTTGGCGTAATCTGGATTCAGTTCGATCAGCACCGCTTTGCGTCCATTCTCTAATGCCGATACGCCAGTTGTCCCCGATCCGCCGAACGGGTCGAGAATCGTATCGCCTTCCCGCGATCCGAGCAGAATACAGCGTTCGGCAAGCTCTCGCGGGAACGCCGCTGGGTGCCCGTTGCTGCTTGGGTCGGGTCCAAGTATCCAGTAGTTGCGTAGATTGGCACCTGTAGGCTCCCTGACGCCATCAGGGTCATAGAAGTAACTGGGCGACTTGGAAAACAGAAAGACCTCTTCTGTGGCCCGTGTTGGGCGATTCTTCATGCTCTCCGGCATGGCCGTCTTTTTGATCCATGTAATGTGTGACCGAAGTATCCAGCCATCGGCCTGTAATGCAAAGGCTACGCGCCACGGCATACCCAGCAGGTCGCGATCCTTGAGCCCCCAGCAATCAGGAACCTTGCAGTTGCGCTTCTGAATCAGCTTCTTTGTATTTCCAACGATCGCGTTTGGTCCGCAATTGCCGGTGCCACCGTTGCGGGCATACCCGTCGCCCACGTTCAACCAGACAGTGCCATCTTTACGCAGAACGCGCCGAACTTCCTTGAATACAGCTACCAGGTTGGCGACATATAGTTCTGGCGACGGCTCAGCTCCGATCTGGGCTGGGTGGTCATAGTCGCGTAGTCCCCAGTACGGCGGCGATGTGACGCAGCATTGGATTGATGCCGCCGCCACGGTTGGCAGGACGTGGAGGCTGTCGCCAGCCAGTATTTGCAGATGACCGCTGTTTGTATTCACTTTCTTTCTCGCCCGCGTCTTCGCCTGCGCCATGCTGGACTCCATTCACTATTCACTGAAATATGCCTGCCCCATACCTTAACTGGTTTCTGCAAAGATTTGGAGTAGTCAACCATTCTCCATCGCCAACCTTCCTAAAAGTCTCTGTTTTACTGTTCATTGCCGTGAAACATCCGATGTACAGGATTCGATTATCAAGATCCTGTCCATAGCCGTGGCTGGTGAGCCATTCTGTAACCTTTGAGATCCCTTAGCCCCGCACTACGCCTTTAGTAGGACACTCGCCGTTAGGCGTCCCACTCGCCGAAGTGAACTGGGTTGAGTAGGATGGCCAGTTGCTAAATCGCCAAAACTTCCCAGAAGAGTCCTACCATTGAGTAACGTCGTCAAGCTAGAACCCAAGCTCGCCCAGACAAAATCGAAGGGGTCGTATGCCTTCGTCAGCCTCGGCTGCGCGAAGAATCTGGTCGATAGCGAACGGATGCTGGGGCTGTTGAAGCTGGATGGCTACGATTTGGTCGCTGATCCGGATGGCGCGGATTTCGTGATTGTGAACACCTGCGGCTTCATCGAGCAAGCTCGTGACGAGTCATTCGCCTCGATCGACGAGATGCTCAAGTTGAAGCGAGAAGGCCGGACGCGTGGCGTCATCGTTTCAGGATGCCTGGCCGAGCGACAACGCGAGGACTTGCTGACCGACCGGCCGGATATCGATTCGTTGATGGGTGTGTTCGGTCGGGAAGAAGTGACGAAAGTGGCGGATCGATTGCTCGGCAATCTTGACGAGCAGCGAAACGTCTTCCGCCCCGCTCCGATCCGCGCTTTGCCCGATACCAGTCGCCTGCGGATCACGCCGCGGCATTTTGCTTACCTGAAGATCTCGGAAGGCTGCGACCGGCTGTGTACGTTCTGTGCGATTCCGAAGATGCGCGGCAAGCACGCGACGAAGCCGATGGAAGAAGTGATTCGCGAGGCGAAGGAACTGGCGGCAGACGGCGTACGTGAGTTGATCGTCGTCGCTCAGGACACAACTTATTACGGAATGGATTTGTACGGCGAGCCGCGACTGGCCCAACTCCTCCCGCAGCTCGACGAGGTCGAAGGCATCGACTGGATTCGCCTGATGTATTTCTACCCGATGTACATCACCGACGAGTTAGTCGATGTGCTCGCCAGCGCCAAGAAGATCCTGCCCTACATCGACATGCCGCTGCAACACATCAACGACAACATGCTTCGCCGGATGTCGCGTCGCGTGACGCGTGAGCGGACGGAGGCGTTGATCCAAACGCTGCGAGATCGCATCCCGAACCTGACGCTGCGGACGACATTGATTACGGGATTCCCTGGCGAGACGGAAACCGAATTCGAAGAACTCGTCGAGTTCGTCCAGCAACAGAAGTTCGATCACATGGGAGTCTTCACTTACTCGTTCGAGGCCGACACGCCTTCGGGCCGCCTAGCCGATCATTTGCCGGAAGAGATCAAAGCCGATCGTCGCGAGCGTTTGATGGCAGCTCAGCAGCCGATCGCGTTCGAACGCAGCCAGGCTCACCTTGGCAAACAACTCGAAGTCATTCTCGATCAACCGGTCGCTGGCGAAGACAACGTGTGGGTAGGTCGATCGAAGGCCGACGCGCCCGACGTGGACGGCGTCATCTATGTGACGGGGGGCGAAGAAAAACTTGCTGCGGGAAACATCGTCCTCTGCGAGATCGTTGCCAGCCAAGGTTACGACTTGGTCGCCGTGGCGATCGGAGTTCCGTTCTAAAGCATCGTCATGGCCGAACTCACCGAACAGAAAACCACGAACGCAGTCTTCAATGTTCCGAATCAGCTGACGGCGGCGCGGTTCGTGCTCGCGATCGTTGTCTTTGTCCTGATTCCGCTCCACGCGTATCTCGCCGCCTTAATCGTGTTCTTGATCGCAGCGTCGACGGACTGGATCGATGGCTACTATGCCCGCAAGTACGGGCAGGTGACAAAAATCGGTCGGATGTTCGATCCGTTCGTCGACAAGTTCATCATCTGCGGCACGTTTATCTTTTTGGCGGCCGAGCCAAGTTCCGGCATCGCCGCCTGGATGGCCGTTGTTGTCGTCGGACGCGAACTGCTCGTTACCGCATTGCGGTCGTCGATCGAGCAAAGTGGCGGCGATTTCTCGGCCAGTTTCGCGGGCAAGCTGAAGATGCTGTTTCAGTGTGCGGCCGTGGTCGCCAGTCTGCTCGCGCTCTGGTACGGCAGCGATCGGCCGAATTGGTTGCCGATCGCCCTGTTGGTCTTGGCCTGGGTCGCTGTCTTGTCGACCATCCAATCGGGGCTCGATTACGTGTTCGCCGCCGCCAAGTTTTTCCGCCAGGAAGATATTTCGCCGTGAGCAACGACGTCAGTGCAATAGTCGTCATGGCGGTTCTTTTCCTCGTGACGTTGGCTTGGGTCTCGCTGATCGCGAAAGTTCTTCGCGGAAATGAAATTCTCGCCTTTGAGCCGCGACGCGAAGTTCCGTGGGGATTGATTGCGGTCGTGCTCTCGTTTTGCCTGCTCATTGGCGGCCAGATCGTCGCAGGACTGGCCAACCATGCGACGACGGATGCCGAACCTACGGTCGCGCAAACCGAAGCCCTCCTGACCTGGACGGCCGTCGCGATCCTGGTCGCGACCGCGCTCTCCATCGGCTTGATCCATCTCTTCGCGCAAGCGGGACGCGATGACTTCGGGATTTCGCTCGAACACATTCCGCACGATCTGTTTATCGGAGGCTTCGCATTTTTGATATTGGCACCGATCACATTCGCGATCCAATATATCTTCGTTTATGTCTTCGGAATCGATTCGCATCATCCGCTGATCGAACTGTTAAAGGAAGACTCGACGGGCAAACTGTTCGGAGTCGTAACGCTGCTGGCGGTGATCGTGGCCCCGATCAGTGAGGAGTACTTCTTTCGAGTGCTCTTACAAGGCTGGTTGGAACGGAGCTTTCTCGCACGAAATAAGCGCGATGGCGAAGCCGAGCGCCTCGCGCAATCCAGCGGCACACGCTCAGGCAACGGTGACGACGAAGGATCAGGCGAGTCGGTGCCCGAATCGGCACAGAACCCCTACGCTTCGCCTGCGTTCAAAGATGCGATCGACCGCCGCTCGATCGCGTCGGCGATCCCCTACTCACCCAGCATCCCGATTGGAATCAGTGCTGCGGTCTTTGCGCTGATGCATTGGTCGCACGGTCCCGATCCGGCGGCGTTGTTCATTTTGGCGATCGGCCTCGGGTACATGTATCAGCGAACGCATCGGTGGCTGCCTTGCGTGGTGACTCATGCCTGTCTGAACGGGACAACGATGTTGTTGCTGTGGTTTGGCTTGGACGAGTTACCCTCGTAGCTGCCCACCTTTCGGTCGCACTTCCGCCCTTTATAATGCTCGCGTTGAACGAATCACTGGCTACAACAAAAGAGGATGGAAACATGGCGATTGGATTTGGCGTAATTGGGTGTGGCATGATCGCGAACTTCCATGCCAAGGCGATCGCCGATGTTCGCGGTGCGAAGCTGGCCGCTTGCTTTGACATGTTCCCTGCCTCGGCCGACCGGTTCGCCGCAGCATCGGGCTGCACGGCTTATCACGACCTCGACGCCATGCTGGCCGACCCGAACGTCGATATCGTCACGATCTGCACGCCCAGTGGCGCGCATCTTGAACCAGCGGTCGCCGCGGCGAAAGCGGGAAAACACGTCATCGTCGAGAAGCCGCTGGAGATCACACTCAGCCGTTGCGACAAGATCATCGAAGCCTGCGAGAAGGCGGGCGTTGTGTTGGCAACCATCTTTCCGTCGCGGTTTCATGAGTCGTCGCAGCTGATCAAGAAGGCGATCGACAAGAACCGCTTTGGGCGACTGACGGTCGGCGATGCCTATGTGAAGTGGTTCCGCACGCAAGCTTACTACGACAGCGGAGCCTGGCGTGGTACATGGAAATTCGATGGCGGCGGTGCCTTGATGAATCAAGCCATTCACAGTGTCGACCTGCTGACGTGGCTGATGGGTCCGGTCGCGGAGATCACCGCTCACACGGCAACCTTGGCTCACACCGATATCGAAGTCGAAGACGTGGCGATGGCGACGCTGCGATTTGCAAATGGCGCCCTCGGTGTAATCGAGGCCACGACGGCGGCTTACCCAGGTGCGTTGAAGCGGATCGAGATTCATGGCTCGGAAGGTTCGGCCATCCTGGAAGAAGAAGACATCAAGATGTGGTCGTTTGCCAAGCAGACCAAAGCCGACGAGGCATTGCTGGAACGGATGCAAGGGAAGACGAAAACCGGTGGCGGAGCCGCTGACCCGACGGCGATCGGGCATCACGGACACGCGGAACTGTTCAAAGATGTTGTGAATGCCATCAAGAAGGGAACGAAACCGCAGGTCGACGGACGCGAAGGCCGCCGCTCGGTCGAAATCATCCTGGGCATCTACAAAGCCGCCGAAACTGGCAAGGCGTTGCAGTTGCCGCTGACGAAAGATCCTGTGTTGAAAGCGCGGCAGCAGAGCTAGTGCATTCTAGTCGGCCGGAACTAGGCTTTGCGCAGTTCCTGCATCGGTTCGGAAAACTGCCGGAGCTGCGCAAAGCCTTGTTCCGGCCTACCTACTAAACTCGAAGGATCCAGCCATGCAACACCTCTCACGCCGAACCTTTCTCGCAACCTCTGCGGCCGCAACTGCACTGGCGCTCACAAGTCGAACCGCCTGCGCGGCGGCAGGCGACAAAATGGCATACGGATTGGTGACATATCAGTGGGGCGCAGATTGGGATTTGCCGACGTTGATTGCCAATTGCGAGAAGGCCGGCGCACTGGGTGTCGAATTGCGTACGACCCACGCTCACGGCGTCGAAACGACACTCGACGACAAGCAACGCGCTGCCGTCCGCGATCGATTTGCCGATAGCGATGTCACCTTGGTAGGCATCGGCAGCAACGAGCGGTACGACGATCCCGATCCTGCCGTCGTGAAGAAAGCCATCGCAGCAACCAAGGGATTTATCCAGCTGAGTCACGATGTCGGCAGCACGGGTGTGAAGGTGAAACCCGACAGTTTCCACGCGAATGTGCCGCATGAGAAGACGATCGAGCAGATCGGACGATCGCTCAACGAGTTAGGCAAGTACGCGGACGGCTTCGGCCAACAGATCCGGCTCGAAGTTCACGGTAAGTGTGCCGAATTGCCAACGATCAAGGCGATCATGGACATCGCCGATGATCCCAACGTCGCAGTGTGTTGGAATTCGAACCCACAAGATCTGCTTGGCGAAGGACTGGAACATAATTTTGGGCTGGTGCGGAATCGATTCGGCGCGACCTGCCACGTCCGCGAACTCGACAGTCCCGACTATCCGTATCAGCAGTTGATCGACTTGCTGGTCAAGTCCGACTACAATGGCTGGATCTTGCTCGAATCGAGTAGCAAGCCTGCGGATAAAGTCGCGGCATTGGCGAAACAAGTGAAGCTGTTTGAAGAAATGGTAGCGAAGGCGGCGCGAGCCTAGCCGCGAGGAAGGGGTCGGGAGTCTTTTTCGGCCAAACACTTCTCCAATAGTTGGTTGCTTCTCCGAAAAAGACTCCCGACCCCGTGCCGATCGAATCACTCGCAAACGACGATCCAGCCGTTCGCGCGTAGAGTCCCAAAGAACCATGAAGCTGACAACGGACGATAGCGTTGCGGAGCAAGTGGGATGATGCGCGTGATCTGAAACCCAGCATTGCGCAAGTCCCGCTTCAACTCACTTGGCCGAAACACGTGCAAGAACATATTGGGCACGCCGCGATAGGGAAAGAATTTGTCGCCGGCTTCGATGTCGCGTTTGAAGATGGCTCGACCCAGCGTACTCAGCACCCACCATGGCCCGCCGGGATCGTATAAGTTGTACCAGTAGTTGTGGACGTGCAACACGAACGGCCCGCCGGGCTTCAAGATGCGCCGCGTATGGGCGAGTGCCGCCGTGCGATTCTCGCGGCCACGAATCATGCCCAACGTGCTGAACAACGAGATCGCTCCGTCGACCGTGGCGTCCGCAATTCCATCCAGTTCAACCCAGTTCGCACGCAGGCATTGAATCGGCAGTTCGTCATTGACGACTTTCTCGCGGACGACTTCCAACATCTTCTGCGACAGATCGACCGCCAGACCTCGATAGCCGTGACGAGCCAGCGTGACCAGCGCTCTCCCGGTACCGCACCCTAAATCAGCGACGACCGAGCCGCCTACGATCTTGCGACGCAGCAGCTCCTCGACCACGATGGCCTCGTCGAATTCGAAGAGTTGATTATGGGCGAAGTACTCGTCGTAGTCGTAGGCCACCGAGTCCGAATGTGCGTATTCCCACAGGCCGCGAGTAACTCCTGGCGGCAGACGCCACTGGGGACGCGAATTGGATGGCATTCGGCACTCGCTCGTGTTTGTACTCGTTGATCGCGATCCCAGCGGCGAGCTTCCCAAAATCAGCTGATTTGTGGCTCGAAGCTCGCCGATGGCTAGCATTCAGCGGAAAACTGATCCGGTTGATGGCCGGCGAAACCAGCACTATAATTCGCGCTCCGAATCAGATCAGAAACACTATCGTACGTCTAAGCGTCGAAGGAGAAACAGTAGTGGCAATTCGCGTAGCAATCAATGGTTTCGGTCGTATCGGTCGGCTAGTTTATCGTGCGATGGTGGAACAAGGCCTCGTGGGAGACGAAATCGAAGTCGTCGCCGTCGGAGATATTGTTCCCGCCGACAATCTGGCTTATTTGCTGAAGTACGACACGACACAGGGCCGCTTCCAAGGCACCGTCTCGTCGGCCAAGTCCGACAGCAGCAAGGACGAGGACGATGTTCTCATCGTCAACGGTGCTGAAGTTAAAGTCGTCAGCGCTCGCTCGCCGGCCGAATTGCCTTGGAAGGCCATGGGTGTCGAATTGGTGATCGAATGCACGGGCTTGTTCACTCAAGCTGACAAGGCCAAGGGCCACATCGAGGCTGGTGCCAAGAAGGTCGTCATCTCGGCTCCTGCCAAGGGCGAAGACATCACGATCGTCATGGGCGTCAACTCCGACAAATACGACGCCAAGAAGCACAACATCATCTCGAACGCCAGCTGCACGACGAACTGTCTGGCACCTACCGTTCACGTCCTGCTCAAGGAAGGTTTCGGCATCGAAGAAGGTTTGATGACGACCGTCCATTCTTACACCGCGACCCAGAAGACGGTTGACGGACCGAGCAAGAAAGATTGGAAGGGCGGTCGCGCTGCCGCTCAGAACATCATTCCAAGCACCACCGGTGCGGCGAAGGCTGTCGGTCTGGTGTGCCCCGAAGTGCAAGGCAAGATTACCGGCATGGCCTTCCGCGTTCCCACGCCAACGGTCTCGGTCGTGGACCTGACCGTGCGAACAGCTCGCGATACGAGCTATGAGGAAATCGCGGCTGCCATGCAAAAGGCGAGCGAGACTTACCTGAAGGGGATTCTGGAATGCACCAGCGACGAAGTCGTCAGCAGCGACTTCATTCACTCGGCGGCTTCCTCGATCTTCGATCAGGGTTCCGGCATTGGTTTGAACAGCCGCTTCTTCAAGCTCGTGAATTGGTACGACAACGAGTGGGGCTACAGTAGCCGCGTCGGTGATCTGGTCAAACTCATCATCGCGAAGGGCCTGTAGTCTTCACGTAGGCCGGACCAAGGCTTTGCGCCGTTCCGGCTGTTTGTGAGGGAATGCCGGAGCGGCGCAAAGCCTTGTTCCGGCCTACATCTACATCGATCCACAAGCCTCGGCGGTTTTCAACCTCGAGGCTTGTTTTCTGCGCAACATGAAATCGGAGCATCCGGAAGATGTCGTATAACGCTGTGCCTTTCGAACAGATTCGAGTTGAGCGACCCGAGTACTCGGACGTTGCTGCGAAGTTCGCTCGGTTCGACGCAGCCTGGGACGCGGCATCGTCTGCCGAGGCCTGTCGACAAGTCATTCACGACTGGGATGAGCTCGAGCGCCAGCTCTCGACCTGGATCAACTTGGTTGGCTTGCGATTCAATCAAGACACCAGCAACGTCGAGTACAAGCAGGCCCGCGAATACTGCGACGAATTGAAGCCGCGACTGACCGATCTCGCGGTTCGTCTGAAGCGGAGACTGATCAGCACACCCTTTCGCAAGGAGCTGGAGGCGACTTTCGGCCTGCAAGCCTTCGCACTTTGGGAAGCCGACGTACTCGCCTTCGATCCGAAGATCGAAGCGGACTTGGTCAAGGAGTCGAAGCTCGAGGCCGAGTTTACGGATCTGTTAGCTTCGGCAAAGCTGCAATACCAAGGCCACACGTACAACTTTGCCGGCCTCGCCAAGTTCCACGTCGATTGCGACCGCCAGGTTCGACATGCATCGAACGCGGTGAAGTGGCAGTGGTTTGCCGACAACGCCGAGCAACTGGATCGTATCTACGACGAGCAAGTTCGCTTGCGCACCGACATGGCGAAGAAGCTGGGTTATGACGACTTCGTCGGACTCGGCTACAAGCGAATGAAGCGAGTCGACTACGACCAGGCCGATGTCGAACGATTCCGGGCCGCCGTTCGCGAAGACGTTGTGCCGTTGACCGTCGAGCTGCGAAGGATGCAGGCCGAGGCGTTGGGAATCGATCGCGTGATGTTCTGGGACGAAGGGATCTTTGACTCGCAAGGCAATCCAAAGCCGAACGGCGATCACGATTGGATGATCGAACGAGCCACCGAGATGTTCGACGAGATGGGTGGCGGACTGGGTGAGTTCTTCCGTTTGATGGACGAATGCAATTTGATGGACTTGAAGAACCGCGATAGCAAGGCAGGCGGAGGCTTCTGCACGGACTTTCCGAGCTTTGGCTTGCCGTTCATCTTCGCCAACTTCAACGGGACGAAGGGCGACGTCGAAGTCTTCACGCACGAGATCGGTCACGCCTTTCAGAGCTATTGCAGCCGCGAGCAACCGTTGGCCGATTACTTGTTCCCGACTTACGAGTCGTGCGAGATCCACTCGATGGGATTAGAGTTTCTGACGTGGCCGCAAATGGAGAAGTTCTTCGGCGAAGATGCCGAACGTTTTCGTCAGATCCATCTCATTCAATCGCTGCTGTTCCTACCCTACGGAGTTGCCGTCGATCACTTTCAACACTTGGTTTATGCGAACCCGACGGCCACCCCGTTGCAACGGCACGAGATGTGGCGCGAGATGGAGGCGACGTATTTACCGACGCGGGATTGCGGAGACTTGCCGCACCTACCGCAGGGTGGCCAGTGGCAATTCCAACGGCACATTTACCTGAGCCCGTTCTACTACATCGATTACACGTTAGCGTTGACGTGTGCCTTGCAGTTCTGGGTGCGCAGCCGTGCGAACATGTCGGAAGCGATGAATGCCTATGTCGCGTTGTGTAAACGAGGCGGTGCCGCGCCGTTCCGGCAACTCGCCGAGTCGGCTGGGCTAGCCAGTCCGTTTACAGAAGGGAGTCTCCGTGGAGTGGTCGGACAAGCACGCGAGTTCCTCGGCATCACTCTCGGTTAAGCTTGTCGATCGATGCGTTGTAGGACGGGTCTCCAGGCCCGTCCAGCCCTTAGAAGCAATCGGAGCTTGGCGGTTGCACACGGACTTTTCAATGGATGAGTTGTGCAAACCGCACACGAAACTCTGTTTCGCGTGAGATCGGACGGGCCTGGAGACCCGTCCTACCTCTGTTTGTGACGAACCCGCACCGGTTCACAAATAATCCGGGTTAGGCATCGATATAAGCACATACCGAAGCTGGCTCGGGTGGATGTTTTCCATCCGACTTGAGTGCTTCGAGATGTTGCTTCATCGCTGCGGAGATGAGTGTTTTGGCTTCGGCCAAAGACGATCCCGCCGCCGCACAACCTGGCAGATCGGGGACGTAAGCTCCAAAGCTCGACTCCGACTTCTCAAATACAACCGCGTAGCGCATCAGGTTTCCTCGTTAAGTTGCACATGCCGTAAGAAATTTCGTAAAACTCCCTTCGGCACGACGATTTCGAGTTGTCCGGAAAGTGTGACGACCTCGGTCTTGGAGTCGTGTCTGAACTGATGACAGCTCTCGTCATCGCTGGTCTGACGCCAGCCAGCGGACTCCAGTAACTTGATCACCTCTTCGACCGTCACTAGTGATGCACCTTCTCGTTCCAGTTCCTGAACCGCCCTGAAGTATCCTTGGCCACGCTCTCCGGGTCAATAGTGTTACGCCCGCGATCGACGGTGTGCTCCGTAGACCGGAATTGATTCCGGTCGACGAGTTTCTCGCACTTCGTCAGAACAAAGCGGATCTTCGTCCCGTGGCGTGTAAATTGGTGTGATCGGATCGAGAACCTAAAAGCACGACCGGCT
>CAUJKL010001091.1 GCA_963204995.1 Planctomycetota bacterium
GCAGATCGAGGCAGCCTTCCCCACGACTTCGCCCATCATGCCGCAGGTCTTCATCACGCGCGTCGTGCCCAGCGCCTCGTGCGTCACGCTGATGTTACGACCGGCCATGAACAGGTTCTCGATGTTACGCGAGTAGAAGCAGCGATAAGGAACGGGATAGCCGTACGTGCGGTCGACGCGGCGGTCGTGTTCGGCAATTGAGATAAACGGGTTGTCCGGAAATTTCTCTGCGTATTGCTGTTTGGGGTAATGCAAATCGATCGACCAAGTGCTGGGAACACAACCGTCGGGGAACTTCTTCTTCGCAACGATGTCGTCTTGGTTGAGAATCACGTCGCCCATTAGCCGCCGTGATTCGCGTGGGCCGCCGATGAAGGCGATCCAAGCGAGTCGGGCATTACGGTGCTTGTCGCGGCCGTCGCGATTCTTCATCGCGTTGAACGCACCATACACGGCTCGCAGGTTCCAGTCGCGAATCGTTTCCGCGCCTCCGAGCGGGTCTTTATTGAAGCCGCTTTCCCAGAACCACTGTCCGTGATGATCTTGCGGATAGGGAAAATCCTTCATGTCCAAATCCAGCGCCCACGGCGTCTCTGGGAATTCGACCGGCGCGTCGCCTTCATCCCACACCCACATGTTGCTCATGCCCATGCGGCCTTCGGGCTCCATTTCCCAATCGGCTTCGGCAAGGTAGCCGATCGTGCCGTGGCCGGTGCAATCGACGAACAACTTGCCGCTGAATCGCTTGTGTTCGCTGGTTCGAGTATCGAACGCATACACCGCTGCGATTCGCTTGTTGTCCATATCCACTTTATAGGCGTGGTGATTCAAGAACATGTCGATGTTCTTTTCGGCGAGAACGAGATCCGCTTTCAAGTTGTCGCCGAACTCTTCGGCACCGCCTGGGGATTTCGTTGCTTTGTCGGCGAACTCTTCGACGATCTCGCCGATCCGGGGGTACTCGCCACGGCGGATCAGTCCCATCGCCCACACGCGCACTTCGCTCGAGCCATTGCCTCCCAACACGGGCCGGTTCTGAATGAGTGCCACCTTGCAACCCATGCGAGCCGCTGAAATCGCCGAGCCCATTCCGGCATAGCCACCGCCAATGACGACGAGATCGTAACCGTTCTTTTCGCTCGGCTTTTCGGCGAGCCCCAGCAAGTCTCGTCGCCAGGCCGGTAGGATCTGGCCCTCGTTCGGCGGTGGCGAGTTTTCCTTCGTGAATAGAATCGCGTCACAGCGACCGTCGAACCCGGTCAGATCGTGCAAGGCGAGTGTTGCCGTTTCTTTCTCGATGTTGACGACGCCTCCGTCATGCCAGAACCACTCCTTGCCTTTCGTGCCAAACGTTTCGGCCAGCGGCTTGCCATCGACGCGCAACTGAAACTTGCCGGGTTGTCCCGGCGCGTCCCAACGTGCCACCCAATCCTTGGTCCGCACGAACACATGATATTCGCCGGTCGACGGAAACTTCACTTCGGTAGTCGCATCCGCCAGTGGTCGGCCCATGCCATGTGCCAGCAGATAGGGCGAACCCATGTTGTCGATGAACTGCGTGTCTAAGACCCAGCCTCCGTGATCGTCAAAACTTTCCGCTTCGACGAGAACAGCGTTCGCAGCGAGTGCATCCAAGGGAGAAACGAGGACGAGAAGGAACAAAATGTGCTTTAGGTTGGTTAGCATGGCAGCGGTCTATGAGGTTGTTGGTTGGGTGAGCAAAGGTTGTGGCGAGTTCGCGATTCTGACTTTTGGGGGCCACTCCAGTTCGTCTAGGAGTTGCAGATAGCTTATTTCAATCAGTTTATGCAAGTAATGCGGGTTTTGACACCCATTCTGCGGTCGGCGAGATACAAATGCTAGGCTTGTACGGTGCAAATCGTTGAGGATGAACCTGGGACTAGCCGATTCGTGAGACTTCTTCGTCGACCCAACTCTGCGTTCACGCTTGCCGAACTCGTCGTCGTGGTTCTTGTGATTGGGATCCTCGCTGCCGTTTCGTTGCCGAAGGTGTTCGATCAATCGACGGCCAGTGAACTCACGACAATTCGGCTCTCTCTACAAACCATTCAAGATCAGATCGAACTCCGGCATGCGGTGACAGGCAAGTATCCATCGACGATCGATAAGAAGTGGTTTCGGGGAAACAGGCTTCCCCATCATCCGCTCAACGGCGGCGCGGTCCCCGACCTGCATGTTTTTTCTGGCGATGCTCGCCAACATCCGAGCTACAAAACGCTCGATCAGTACGGTGCCTATTGGTACAACCCAGCCGTCGGAATTGTTCGCGCACGTGTACCAGCTTTGCGGACTTCGGCAGAGACCCTTGCGCTTTACAATCTGGTCAATCAGGCGGCACTCACTAAGCTCGATCAGAAATACGACTGACGGGCGAGCAGCTTAATCGCGATCGGATTTAATTCCGAGTCGAGCGTCCGCTTGGAATTGGAGTTGCGGTCACGGTCTGAAGCCTTATGAAGCCGAATACTGTTTCGAATCGGCGACTAATCTTCTAACCCCAGATGCTCGGCGGGGACGTCGCGAAGAATCTCTTCCGTGCTGGTCACGCCTTGAGCCACTTTGAGCAAAGCTCCACGGCGAAACACCGTCATGCCGTGACGAATTGCCGCTTCTTCGATCGCCTGGCTGGATGCGGACTGAGAGACAAGCCGACGGAGCTCTTGGTTGAACGGCATGACTTCGAACAAGCCCGAACGGCCAATGTAGCCGAGATGAAAGCACTCTTCGCAGCCACTCGGTCCGTAGATCGCTTTCCCTTCGCCTTCGGCAAGCAGCGATTCGATCTCCTGGAACGTCTGTGGCGAAAGGCTAATGTCATACTCGGACCGACAGTTGGGGCATAACGTTCGGACGAGTCGCTGGGCGATCACTCCGAGCAAGCAGCCCGACAGGAAGAACGGATGCGAACCCAACGCCAACATGCTGTGAATGGCACTTGCGGCAGTTGGAGCGTGAAGGGTTGCCAGGACGAGATGCCCGCTGTTTGCCGCGCGAACGGCCGTCAGCGCGGTTTCCTCATCGCGAATCTCGCCGATCATGATGACGTCCGGAGCCTGCCGCAACACGTTGCGCAACAGTTCCGGGAAGTCCAGACCTAGTTTCGTACTTATCTGCGACTGCCGAATGCCATCGATGGCGTATTCGATTGGATCTTCCAGCGTATTGATCTTTCGGGCACCGTCGTTCAGGTACTGTAAACACGCATACAGCGAAGTCGTTTTCCCAGTACCTGTGGGCCCCGTCACCAAGATCAAACCACTGGGATGATTCAACATGAACAGCAATTTGTTCAAGTCCGCTCGCGACATCCCGAGTTCATCGACCCCAAACAGGCCCATCGAGTGGTCCCACAGCCGCATCGCCATATCTTCGCCGTGCAACATCGGCGTACAGTTGATTCGCAAATCGAGTTTGCGCTGGCCGACTTCGTGAATCCATCGACCGTCTGCCGGACGTCGCCGTTCGGAGATGTCCATGCCGGCCAGGGCCTTGATGTGAGTCATCATCTGGCGTCCATGTTCGGTCGAAACAACTGCCAACTTCTCAATCGAACCCATGCGACGAATGCTCGCCGTGACAAAGCGCTCGTCGCTCAGCAAGAACAAGTCGCTTGCTCGCAAAGTAGCCGCTTGCTCAAGCAGTGCATTCACTGCCTCTTCGGCCTCCATCTTCACGAGATCGGTGACCCGAAATCTTCCGGTGGGGGATGCGCTCATCGGTCATTTCCTCCGAGTTTCCGAATGGCCGCAGCTTCGCTATCAGCGATCTGGAACACGGCATGTAGGTTCAGAACTTTGAGAACATTGTTCGCGATCGGAGAAAGCGAGTGCAGGACGAGCTTGCCACCGTGTTCGTGCATGCGTTTTTGTGACACGAGCAGCCAATTTACGCCGCTCGAATCCAGCGACGCAACTTCGCTCAGATCTACCACGACCTGGCGGCTGTACACGTTCTCGCCGACGCTATCAACGAACGGATCATCGACTTCGACGTCTCGTTGTGAAACTCGGCCTTCGACGCGAAGGAGAACCGGATCACCGTTCTGCGATTGGACGGTTACTTTCATGCCACGTATCCGTAAAGCCTGAGATTCCCGAGGAGCGAGCGCTTGGGTCGCCATTAATCTAGTTCTCCCGCAACAGGGTCGCAAGGCACACAGCCTATCTTCTCCGGCTCCACAAAGGAACATCAGCGGTAAACTGATGCGTGAAGTCTTCCCTATTGTTTCGGTCGATTTGACCGAACGGATGAGCTCGCATAGTATTCTTCGACGCCCATCGACGCCTCATTCAACAGGCAGCGACGTGCCAGGACGCACATTCGTCGCAGTGGTTTTTCTCGTGAAATCTGGGTCAATCGCAGCAAAGTAACCCCTCGAATTGGGTTTTGCCGGTTAACTGGATCTTGTGGGCAAAAACTCTGCCGCGATTTTTTGACCATGGGCAAAACGTGATCTATAGTTTTTTGGCTGAACTCCGTCCTTTGCTCCTTCAGCCAAATACCTGTGAATCCTGACCACGTTCGTTGCTGCCGAAACCTCCGACTTTGAGTCAATTGACTCAAACACTCCACGGCATCAGCGAACGTTCCCTCCCCAATGATGGAACTTCACTATGCGAAGTAGGACTTCGATCCTGCGCCGATTGGCGTATTTAATCGTGCTTGTCACTGCCGGGCTCCCAACTCTGGCTCGCGGACAAGTCCGAATCCCTTCTGCGGCTCTGGCTGATGTTGCCGAGTTGGATGCGATTTTTCGGGTTGGGGATCAACTCGAACAGGAGCGACGTTGGGGTGAGGCACTCTCGCACTATGAAAAGGCTCGCAAGGAGCATCCTGATCGCCAAGAGATCGAACACCGTTTGACGGTTGCACGCTTCCACTACGAAGTCGTCCGACGCTATTCGGACACAAGTTTTCTCGATGCCGTGCGGACGATGGGCGAACAGGGTTCGTTGGATTTATACGGCGAGGTGTTGCTCAAAATTCAAGCACATCACGTGCAACGACCCGATTGGAATCAGCTGCTGGAGCGAGGCGTGACCGCGATGGAGGTGGCGTTTGCCGAGCCGAGCTTCCGCCAACAACACAGCTTCAACGTTCCCGAAGCCACGTCACAATCGCTATTGAACGAGATTACTCACCAGTTTCAGTCACAACCGATCTATTCGCGGCATGACGCCCGGCAGCGCGTCGGTGAAGTGGCGGACGTCTTGGAGGCGCGATTTCGGTTGCCCGCCGCAGTGACCGTCGCCGAGTTCACTTGTGCCGCCGTCGCCTCGTTGGACGATTACTCCGCATTCCTCACCGGGAACCAGTTGGACGATGTCCTGTCGCAAATCGAGGGAAATTTCGTGGGCTTGGGAATTGAACTCAAGGCCGAAGAACAATCCCTGCGCATCGTCAGCGTCATTCCCGGCGGCCCTGCGGATCAGGGCGGCATTCAATTCGGCGATCGAATCGTCGAGGTGGATGGTCAATCAACGCGTGACATCTCGACTGACAAGGCGGCAGATCTGCTGAAGGGCGTCGAAGGTAGCCTCGTCGAATTGGTCTTGCTCGACCGTAACGAGAAAGCCCGCAGGTTGCGACTGACCCGCACCCGAGTGGATGTCCCGAGCGTCGATAACATCGCGATCGTGGACAAGGAGTATGGCGTCGGCTATTTTCGCCTGACCAGTTTCCAAAAGACGACCAATCGCGATGTCGATGCGGCGTTGTGGAAGCTGCATCAGCAAGGGATGCGTAGCTTGATCGTGGATGTCCGAGGTAACCCCGGCGGATTGCTGACGGCTTCGGTCGAGGTCGCCGACAAGTTCGTTTCACAAGGAGACATTGTGTCGACGCGTGGTCGAAGCTCTGGTGAAGACTTCGACTACAAAGCACACGCCGTGGGCACATGGCGAGTTCCGCTGATCGTCTTGATCGACGGCGATTCGGCGAGTGCCAGCGAGATCTTCGCCGGTGCCATCCATGACCACCGCCGCGGCACCCTGGTCGGCACGCGGAGCTACGGCAAGGGGAGCGTCCAAGGGATCTTTCCGCTCAGCGTCGTGAACGCTGGAGTTCGACTGACCACGGCGAAGTTCTACTCGCCAAGCGGCCAGGCGATCAGTCATCGCGGTGTTGCGCCAGATGTCGAAGTGAAAGCAACGGAACAGTCTTTGGTTGCCAAACCCATCGACGGACAGCTGCCGATCGTCGAACAGCCACACGACGCCGTATTAGCTACCAGCCTCCAAATCGCGCGCCAGCAACTGACGCAGCGGTAGCTTTGACGAAGCCCAATCGTCGACTACTGGTGGGGACTGAGGTTAGGATCGTCCAGGAAGTAACTTCATGGAACGAGGTGGCTGGGGCTGAGTCCGCGAAGCCCCGGCTTAC
>CAUJKL010001092.1 GCA_963204995.1 Planctomycetota bacterium
ACCCGTTGCCGGAGCTTCGCAAACGCAAATAGCTTGAAAGCATGGTGTTTCGTAAATCCACTCGACAACTGCGACCGAAGTTCCGGCAGATGCGGCGTTTGCTTCGATCCGGCCTACACCTGATGAGAAATGCGGGCTAGATCAGGTCGAGAAGATGATCCGAAAATCTGCGAGTGGCGACTTGACCGACGCCGAACTTGTAATGCTCCAAAACCTTGATCTTGCCATGCTCAGCCGCTACGAGCAGGCCAAGAACTTGACAATCACACTTCTAAAGAATTGGCTCGTCGAGTACAA
Source organism: Planctomycetota bacterium (assembly GCA_963204995.1). Classification (GTDB taxonomy): domain Bacteria; phylum Planctomycetota; class Planctomycetia; order Pirellulales; family Pirellulaceae. The sequence continues at coordinate 298 of CAUJKL010001092.1, forward strand.
GTTTCGCGACTGGAAAACTCACAACACTAACCCCAGTCTTGAAGAACGTGGATTCATAAAGCGACAAAAGTTCAGCGCTCCTAGTACATGCGACTTCGAACGCAAGTTTAACTGGGTAAGAAGAGGCTGATTTCCGGTTTGTTCTCCGATACCGCGAAACTATCCGATCGGATCACTCTCCCGACCTCTTCTGCGCTTACTTCGGCAACAACGCCAACACCGATGCGCTGGGACGGGCGATCACGTGGGCGGCGATCAGCTTGCCGAGGCCTTCGACTTTCGATTGGCCGGCGTCGATCGCGGCTTTAACGGCCGCAACGTCACCCTTGATAATCACCGTGACATAACCGCCACCTAACTTTTCTTTGCCGATGACTTCTACATTGGCGGCCTTGCAGGCGTTGTCGATGGCTTCGAAGACGGCAGTAAAACCCTGCGTCTCGATGAAGCCCAGGGCAAAAGATGCTGCGTCACTCACGGCAGGCTCCTTGTACGTTGGCACGGTCACAACATTCTGTTGAATCAGTGGATTGAACTCGACGAGGCTCTCGATAGCTTTCCAGGCCTCGTCGTCGGGGCGATTGAGCACGGTGGAAACCGGTTTGCCATGCATCCGCTCGGCGGTCGCGTGTCCTGCTGCAATCGCAGCCTGAACCGCATCGATCTCGCCAGTGATCTTGATCACCACACCCAGGAAGTCGTTTAGCTCGACTTGCACGACGCGAACCGTCGCCGCTTTGTCCATAACGTCCAAAGCGACAATCGCGGGCGTGAAGCCAGTTGTTTCAAGGATTCCAAGGGCGGGACGCAAAGCGATATTTCCTCAAGCAAGCAAACGACGACAGTCTCATCCTGAGTATAGCTCGCCGTCGGAGCAATATCCGCTAGATTTTCTGGAGGCACTGGGTAAGGTAATCCCGCGACCGATTGATCTCAGCGGTCACCCCAGGCGTCGATTCGAGGATTGGAAGGCCGCGAGGCACGGGGTGCATGAAAATCTCGGTCCAACCGCGATAATTGATATCGCGAAGTGCCGCGACGAGGGGTACGAAATCCAGGTCGCCACGCCCCGGCATTTGCAACAACTCCTGCTCCTTGGGCAGTTTTTCGTGGCAGCCCATCCCGTGTTGCCAAGCGTAAAACATCACGATGCCATCGCCGAGAGTCCGGATCAGATCACCGATCAGCTTTTCGTCTTGTGGCAGGTGGTAAGGGGCGAGTGCGACCGCGAGGTGCTCCGACGAACGTAGCTCGACAAGCCACTTCAACGAGTCCGGCGAATCGATCAAGTTGTTGCCATGGTTCTCAATCGCGATTGTGACCCCCGTTTCCTCGGCGATCGCCAGATGGGGCTTCATCTGTTCCACAAATCTTCCAACCGCCGCTTTCAACTCAGCTCCCTTCAATCCGACCGGTCCCTTACCGCCACAGACGATTGTGGGGCAGCCGAATCGTTTGGCTAGTCGCATCTCGGCTTGGATACCGAACGGTCCGAGAGCGTATTGCGTGATGCAACCCAAGGTGATGTCGTGCTGTTTGAGCAGTGCGGCGAACTTCTCTTCGCCCAACTCGTCGAGCTGTTCACGTTGATTGCCGTGAACCTTGGGCCAGATATCAAGTGCCCTCGCGCCGACCTTGGGAACCTCAGGCATGATCTCCGCGACATCGGTATAGCCGTACATGGACGACCCGACGATGTAGCGGAACTTGAATGTCTGCTCATCCGCAAAGAGCGGCCGATCAGTAACAAACGTAGATAGCGTCGAAGCGGCGGCCGTTCCGAGAACGTATCGACTGAAGCGGCGGCGGTCAAACGATTGGCTGGTCATACAGGGCTCTCCATCGCAGCTCGGTACACGACTTCGCCATTCTCAAGGAACGAAACGGCGAGGTGCATCGGCTCAGTTGTGTTTGGTTTATAGATCGGAGCTGGCGAGTATTGCGTCACATAAGCTCTTCGCATTCTGTTCGTCGTGTTCGCGCCACTGCGATGAAACGTCAGCGAGCTGAAGACCACGAGGCTTCCGGCCGGGACGATCGCGAGGATGCCGGGTTCGTTGCCAAAGTAACCGGTCTTGTCGCCGGTGACTGGATCGCGAACGTGCTCGACTAATGTGCGAATGCCAATCGTCGAAAAAGGCATGACCGACGCGGTGCCGTTTTCGAGCGTCATATCGTCAACCGCCGCCCAGACCGTGACGTAAGGTCGATGGTAGAAACCGAGATACCCGCCGTCCTGATGCCACGAAAATTTGATGCCTTGTTCAGCGGCTTTCACGACGTATTGATCGTAGAACAGATAGGCCGTTTCGCCGATCGTGGCCTGACAGACCTCCGCCATCAGGTCACCGAAGACATACTCGTCGAGTCGCGGTGCCTGATGATATTGCTTGGCGATGTGATAACGCTTGCCGCGGTGGCTGATGTGAATGTGGTCAGTTCCTTGCCGGTCCATCTCGGCATGCATGATTCCGATCAAGTGCTCGCAGGCATCTCGCATGATTTGCAAGTGCTCGTCCGAGATGGCTCGCTCCAAAATGAAGTAGCCCTCGTCGATGTACTGTTGGCGTTGTTGCTCGGTAATCATCTTGACTCAATCGACGATTAGACAATCTCGTAACCGGAACGCTGTTCGCGACTGAGCCACGTGTTGGCTTCGGCGTCGTCGGGGAACAATTGCTTGTCAGCGTCCCACTGCAGCGAGCGACCGGTGCGCATGGATATGTTGCCGAGATGGCAAGTGCTTACACTGCGGTGTTGACTGTCGACATCCGAGATCGGCTGCTTTCGCGACTCGACACAATCGAAGAAATTGCCCATGTGATTGATGATCGCGTCCAGCTTGCCTGCCCGCTCTGGACGATCGAGGTTGTCGAAGTCGTACACACCAAAATCTTCGCGCCGCAGCGGGTTCGTCGCCAACTCTTCGACCGCCTTGCCAGTGACATCGCCTCGATTGACAAAGATGCGACCCTCGGTGCCTGTGAACATGATGCCGTTGCGTCCCGTATCGGCGACCGTCATATCGACACCGTTGGCGTAGCGATACTTGGCAAAGAAATCGATCGCCACGTTATAGCCGTCTTTCACCGTCGGAAACTTGGCACTTGATTCGATCTCGACCGGCAAGGAATTGATCGCCCATTGAGCGATGTCCATATGATGAGCTCCCCAATCGGTCATCTGACCGCCGGAATACTCGTACCACCAACGGAACGTATAGTGACAGCGTTCTTCCAAGTACGGAACATCGAGGGTCTGGCCTTGCCACATGTCCCAATTGAGATTGCTCGGCGGTTGTCGCTGTTTGAACGGACCACCGACCTCGTTCTTGCCGAGGACGACTTCGACTTGCTGCAACTTGCCAATCCGTCCTTGACGAACTAGCTCGACTGCCAGACGGAAGCGGTGATCGCTCCGCTGCCACGACCCGACCTGCACGACGCGTCCGGTCTCGCGAACGACATCGGTCAGCAATTTCCCTTCGTCGATCGTCAGCGTCAGCGGCTTTTCGCAGTACACGTCCTTGCCCGCGCGGCAGGCGTCGACAACCATCTTCGTGTGCCAATGATCGGGCGCACCGATCAGCACGACATCGACGTCTTTTCGTTTCAACAAGTCGCGATAGTCCTCGAAGATCGCGGGCGTGCTGCCAAAAGCCGCACGAGCCTGTTCGCGGACGTGACGGTCGACATCACATAAGGCGACGATGTCTCCGTACAGTTGTGCTTTGTGAGTGATCACCGAGCCTTGATATCGCAGACCAATACCGCCGACTCCCAACCGAGCATTCGGCGAACGCGGTTTGTCCTGGGCGGTGACCGTCGAGTGAACCATTGCAGGGATCATGGCTCCGGTGAGTATCGCACCGGAGGTCAGTTTGAAAAAGTCACGTCGATTCGTATTGTCAATTGACATGGATTCTCCTCAGGGCTGAGGTTTTTGGCGTGAATTCAGAGTTGGGTTCACATTGTAACCAGAATCCGCCACCGTTTGCACGTATCGATGATCGAGAAATCCAGGGGTCAGGCATCTTTGACAAATCTGAGAAATCAATCGTTGCGAGTTGCCCTCATTTCCACCAACATCAATCGCAAATAGTGCAAAACGGGAACTAAGTTCGAGTTTTGCATTTCTTTGGACTGCAGTGACTTGTCACCGCTTTGCTCCCCAGTGCGAAGCACTTTTCAGCATCACCACAACTTACCTAGGATCGCGAATAATTGGCTCCCAGTCGAAAAATACTAAAGCGGCGATGAATCGCCGCACTCCAAAAAGTGCAAGACTCGAACTAAGGCTGATCGCCTAATTGCCCGGAGATAGATCACTGCTTTTCAGGACGCTCACTCAGATACTCCTGAACGGCAGCGGCGAGGGAGGCACCGACCGCTCGATAGCCCGTGGCCGTGCTGTTCTTGTAGTTCCAGATCGTCTCCAGGCACAAACTGACGGTGTGTGGGTTGCCGTTCATGCTGACCCAGTTGGCACTGATCTCTCGCCATAGCGGGTGATAACTCGCTCCGGTCGTTTTGGGTTGATTACTCATGGGGATCAACGGTTTGATCTTGCTGATCCGCGCATATGCCAACTCGATAAATCGGTCGCGCAGGCTGATCATCGGCTCGTTCAGCATCTCTCGTGGCAGAATGTAGAAGAAGCTGGGGTCGCCGGGGGCGGGATTGTGCAAGTCCAGGAAAACATCCATGCGATCCTCATCGATCAGGCCGCCGACCATCCGCTGCGCCGCGCTGACCTCGTTCCAGTGAGGCTTGGGCGACCAGTCCCGATTGTGATCGTGGGGCAGCGAGTTCTTCCCCCCATTGCCTGTCGCGGTGTTGTCCACGTCCATGACGGGAACGATGAATATCTCCGCGTGCTGCCGCAGCCATACCGCTTCCTCTTCGTCGCCGAGCAGCCATTCGCCGAAACCCTGCGCCACCCAACTTGAACCACTTTCCCAGGCATGTTGTCGAGCTTGAACCCAGACGCCAAATCGCTGCTTGTTGGGCCGTTCGCCTTCCCGCACATACAGCATCGGCACCGGTCGATCTTCGCGCGAACGGCACAACTCCGTGGCCTTTGCGTGAGGAGATCGCTCGCTCATGGCCTGCACAAACTTCGCGGCAGTGCTCGGTGTGTAGGGCGGACCCCAAGCGACAAACACGGACGCGTTATCCGGTTTGAGAGTGTAGATTATCCACTCGTCCTGTCGCTGGCCGTTCTCCGTATGTAGCCAGGTCTCACCGTCAATCGAATAAGTCGCTTGAGTGGGCATCGCCCAGGAAGACGACAACGGCTTTTCCTTCTCGACGGTCGCCGTCGAGCCTCGCAATCGCAGCGTGATCGTCTCACCAGGAGCGATTCCGTCCACACGGAAGTACCACCAGCACGGCCAGCCGCGCACGGGATCGCCCCCCGGCATGAAGCTGACACTCCGTGCGGCCTCGTCGATCTCAAGAACGCGAACGGACGCTCCTTCAAATTGTGAGTCAACCGTCAGTGAATCAGCAGCGACACACGAACTCGGTTCAAGTGCGAGTCCAAGCGCGACCCACGACGCGACAATCACCAGGCGATACATGCGAAGTTCTCTCAAGAGTGTTTACGATGAAGCTGCGTCGCTTGAAACCGCCAGCAGTGGGCTACTATTCCGAATCCGCTTGCAGAACGGAAGCGATGACGGCGTAAGCTTTTTGGCGTTGCTCGTCTGGGAAGTCGTGATCCGAGTCTGGGTGATCGATTGTCAGACGGCCCTCACCGCCGAGCAGATTGTAAACAGGCCGCGCGGCCGCGGCACATTCATCGACACTCTTCCAACGGAAATTGCTGTCGTGCAACGGCGCATTCACAAAGAACGACCGCGGCGCGAGGGCACCGAGAAGTTCGTGAAAGTCGAAAGGAATCGCATCGAGGTTGCCGCGATAGTCGGACAGCCGGGGCATGTACCGAATCTGGCACCAGCCCTTTCCGAAATACCAGACATTGATGTTGCCGTCGTAGTAGTCGCGATACGAATCGAATCCGCAACTGCTCGCGATCACCGAGATGCGTTCGTCAAACACGGCGGTGTAGATGGCGTTGTGTCCGCCGAGGGAATGGCCGATCGCACCAAATCCCCGCGTGTCTTCAACGAATGGTAACGACGCCAGCAGGTCGAGCCCTCGCGAGTTGTCCCAGATGGCCTTCATGGTCCCGCTAACATATCCGAGGCCGCCCAGATTGGGCCAATAGTTGGCCAGGTGCGGATACGATGGCGAAAGCGTCACATAACCGCGTTCGGCAAGTTCCGCAGCGTACTGCCGCCCTGCTCGACCACCCAGGCCGACGACGACCTTGTGGCCCACGGTGTTGTCCGTGGGATGCAGGCACAATACGCCGGACGCCTTTCGCTTTCCGGCAAGCACGTCGTTCGGAATGCAGAGGTAGGCGGGCGTCCGCGAGTCGGGCTCTGACTGATAGGTGATCAGCCGCCGCGTGTAGTTCCCGACGTTAACCTCTTCATCGACTTGCACGTCGAGTGGGATACGTCGTTCATCACCCGGAAACTCGCCCATGACCGCCTGCATGCCGCGTAGAATCTCCTCGCGACGTTTCTCCCACTCAGCGGCCGTCCGTACCGACTGGATCTTTCCATCCGAATCGCGGTACTGAAGCAGATTGTTTCGCTCGAGCCTCGTCTGTGCTTCGGCGCGTGCCAGCGACGTGGCGATGATCGCCAGAACGATCAGAGTGCGATAGATGGTCATGGTGTGTTCCGTTCTCGTTCTCGGAGGCGACGAATTCGGTTGTTGCTTCGGAGTATCTACTGACATATTTCTGCCACTTCGGGAACCGGCTAAGTGCAACGAGCAGTCTACAGATTCAAAGCGGCCAACGCCAAGAAATAAAATCGGCCCAGCAAGGAGGGGCAGAATCCTGGCAGGGCCTATCTCGGCGAGGTGGGGCAGAAACCTGACCGAGCTGCCTGCATTGTACGAGTCACCTACAAGTTTTACTAGTGCTGAAAATCCAAATAAGTGGGAGGAGACCGCGGCTTTCTGAGAAGGGAATTTCT
>CAUJKL010001093.1 GCA_963204995.1 Planctomycetota bacterium
GTCGTGCGGCACAACCTCCGATAAAACGGAAGACGTCTACTAACCTCCCATCTCAACGCCTAATCTCCGGTAGACTTTATGCCCAAGATCCTGATGCCGATTGGCGACGCCACCGAAACGCTCGACACGTTTTATCCTTACTTCCGATTGCCAGAAGACGGCTACGAAGTCGTCGTTGCAGGTCCCGAGGCGCGGCTCTACCATTCCGTGCTCCACGAGATCCCGCCCGATTCCAGCGTCCCGTGGGATATTACGCAGGAGCGTCCCTCGTACTTTATTCGTGCGACGGTGGCCTTCAAAGATGTGAAGTCAGAGGACTACGCTGGCCTGTTTGTCTCTGGCGGGCGCGCTCCCGAGTACCTGCGCTACGACAAAGATTTGTTGCGTGTGACTCGTGAGATTCATGAAGCAGGCAAGCCCATCGCCTGCCTGTGCCACGGGATCGAGATCTTGACGGCTGCCGGGATCATCCACGGCAAGACGGTCACGACGGTTGCGAAGTGTGCGATGGACGCCGAACAAGGCGGAGCGACTTACGTCGATAAAGAAGTCGTCGTGGACGGCAACATCGTCACGTCGCGGGTCTGGCACGACAACACCGCCCTGCTGCGTGAGTTCATCAAGAAGCTCAAATCGGCCGAAATGTAAATCGGGCTGAGGATCTACTTCCACCACAAAAAAACTCCTCCCGCCCCTGACTTAACAGTGACGGGAGGAGCTGAGAACGCTTCGAGGCTGTGATTTTATTGGGTGGGATAGGCTTCCAGCCTGTCAGAAATACGGGGAAAATGACAGGCTGGAAGCCTATCCCACGATTTTTTCACAACCTCTTCGCGTTGTGGCGAGTGATGCCTTACTGCACGAGGACTGGCTCAACATCAACCCGCGAGGTTGGCGTGCGGGCCGTGCGGGCGGCTGCGGCTGGGTCTGCTTCCGAGTAGCAGAAAGCAATTCCTTCCACCGCGATTTCGCTTCCCAAGATCAGGCTATCCACCGAGACGCGAACGCGGTGGTCGCCCACCGACTTGCCGATGGCGCTGAAAGTCAGCTTGACCTTCTCGCCTGCACCAATGCGTTGGGGCGGGAACAAGATCTCCGAACCCTGCAACTGATAGCCCGGCAATCGCGTGGCTTCAAGGGCGGAAGGAATCGTCACACGAATTGTGACATCGTCGGCGGCCTTCGAGCCAGCGTTGACAACGACCAGTTGGAAGTTCATCGTTTCGCCGACCGCTGCCAGTTCCGCATCGTTGAGCACCGTCGCAATCAAGTTGGGTCGGCTGATGACCAGCGTCAGGTGGCTCGCCGTAGCATCCGGCACGCGTTTGGCACGCGTTGCTACCAAGAGCTTCTGTTCACCCTCTTGGCTCGTTTCGGCATGGAAGTGGACAGTGGCTTCCTTGCCCGGCTGCAGTCCCGCCAGACTCCACCTCACCGTACCGGACTGTGCGTCCTTTTTGCCACCGTCTTCGACAGATGTCACAGTCAGTCCCGCTGGAAGTGCGGCGACGACTTCGGTTGCATGTGCAACGGCGTCGCCGGGGTTGGTCACGCGGATTTGGTACACGGCTTCACGAGCCATTGGTCGAACGCGCGGCCCGCTCGCGGAAATGGTCAGCTCGGCTTGAACTACTTGAGTCTGCGAAAGGGCGGTCGCCGTCACGCCGTCCGGGTTCGAAGCATCGTATTTCCCTAACAGCAGGCCGCGAGTGGTCGCAGTTGCGGAAACTCGCACTTCGCGGCTTTCACCTGCCGGAATGGTTCCGACCGGGACCGCTGTGCTAAATCCGGTTCCGTCCACTTTGCCCTTGGTCAAACTTGGAGTGAGTACGACGTCCGTGATCGTCCCGTCGCCAACATTGCTGACGCACAGCACAACATTGACCGTCTCGCCCACTTCAACGACTTGAGGTGCGCGAGGCGAGATCTCAAGTAGCGGGCGTTGGACAACTGCGGACGAACGAGTCGAAGCGGCGAAGATCGTCGTGGTGTCTAGCTGAATCGGGGCCGTGCTGCGCGGGCGAAGCACCAGCGACACGAGCTGTGTCTGGCCGGGCTGTAGATCGCCGATCAGAAAGTGATAGGTCCGGTCATCCACACTGGTCGCTCGAGGCTTCGATTCGTCCAAGTCCACGTGCGTAGGAATCCTGGTCGCGATCACGATTCCGGTGGCTGGGACCGCACCCGTATTCTTTACGCGAATGGTAAATGTTGCCGGCTTTCCCAGGTTAACCGCAGGCGGATTCTCCGTCTCAACCTGCAAGGTCGGCGTCGAGGTGCCTAGTCGGGGTGCCATCGACGCTCGCGAATCCTGGCCATAGCAGGGCGACATCAGGAATAGCAAGAGCAGCGGGATGCTGCTGGGCAGGACATAAATACGCATTCTGAGTTTCTCCTTGTTGCATTCTCAACTTCACATCTCGCAAAGGTATTCGACATCCTGTAGGCAGCAGGTTGGGAGAATCCGAGCGAGGCCATAAACTCATCGGCATCCGACCTTACAGGCTAGAACGGTTACGAAGAGTCTGCGGATGCAGAGCCGAGGGTGACGAGCGTGCGACCGGCGGCGATACACCGGCACGTCGCCTATTCGCCGACCATCTGATCTAACGCAGCCAGCGCGATGTCCCAAGCTGGCTTGGTGTCCAGATAAGTGTTCCACCAAGCCAGCAGAGTTGCTGCGATGTCCTTGTCGGCGGCGACTTCGATCTGCCAGGCGGGAAGTGCGACGGCGATTGTGAACGGCGTTAACTGGGAAAGCTCGACGCTCTCGCTGGCTTGCAAGATCGCTGGCAACATGGCGAGTTGCGCGATCAGCGGCAATCGCGAACCGTGGACGCGGTCACTGAAGATTGGCAACTCGTGATTCAGCTGTGCCAGCAACCACCCCAGCCGAACCACTTCCGGCAGGCCATCGACAACATTCGTGAGCACTGCTTCGATGCGGACCGCGTTCGTCGCCAGACTCGCACTACCGCCACCGCCAAACATTGGATGCACTGCCACCACGGTGGCCCGCTCTGCCACCAAACGCTCGTCGGTTAGCCGCCCGAGTGCAAAAAGCAGCCCCGGCCCGCGCGCTTCCCAATGCTCCTGAAGCGGGCGAACGCGATGTGCCAGGTCATCGAGCATTTGCGGCAGGCCCTGCCTCACGGCCGCTTCGACGTCGCGGAGGCAATTACCGAGCGTGATCACAGACGCTTCCGAAGTTGATTCAATGCCGATCGTCTTGCGCAGCGTTGTCCGTACCAGCGACTGGCGATCGTCCGTCTGATGCGAATACGCCAGCAAGTTCGACCAAAACAGACGGCTGGGAACCTGAAGCAGCGAGATTTCCTGGCGGAGAGCGCGAACCGCATCGGCGAACGGCTCACCCAGCCGCGAGTCGGCCAGCGGCAGTCCACGAGCGATTCCTTCGGCCGCGTGGCAACAACTCGCCAAATGATTCGTGACCCACTCTAGTTCCATGCTCGGCCTTTCGTACACTCGATGCTTCCTGGCGGAAACGCTAACGCCAACTATAGCACGACCCACACCCCGCACGTGTGGGCATTCAGCACCCGATCCGCATTCGCTATGATGACACACTTACCAACGGCTCGACGGCGTGCCAGTGGGGGACGCGCTCGGGAGAACAGGCCGTTCGGCAAACTAGCAATGTGATTTTGGTATCGGCGAATGATGAGAGATTCTGTGGAACGCTGGGACATACAAGACGCTAGCGATTTGTACGACGTCGAACGTTGGGGAAAGGGCTATTTCTCCATCTCCGACGCCGGCACGCTGCTAGTACACCCCAATCGCGATCCCAAGCGATCGATCGATATGAAGGCGCTCGTCGACCGCCTCCAGATGCGTGGTATGGATTTGCCGATCCTGTTTCGCTTCAACGGGATCTTGCGCGATCGCATGCATGAAATTGCCGCCGCTTTCTCGCGCGCGATCGCCGATCACGACTATCAAGGCAAATACTCGTGCGTCTATCCGATCAAAGTGAATCAACAGCGGCAGGTGGTCGAGAAGGTCGTCGAGTATGGTCGCGAGCTCGGGTTCGGCCTGGAAGCGGGTAGCAAGCCGGAACTGCTGGCCGTCGTCGCCATGACCGACGCCGATACGCCGATCATCTGCAACGGCTTCAAGGACGCCGAGTTTATCGAGATGGCAATGCTGGCGCAGAAGATCGGGCGGCGCGTGATTCCGGTCGTCGAGAAATACACCGAACTGGAAATGATCCTGAAGTACGCCGAAAAGGTCGGCGTCCGGCCGCAGATCGGCATGCGCGTCAAGCTGGCGGCCCGTGGCTCGGGGCGTTGGCAAGCTTCCGGCGGATTCCGTTCCAAGTTCGGACTAACGGTTAGCGAAGTGCTTCGCGGTGCCGCAGAGCTCGAATCGCGCGGCATGGCCGACTGCTTCAAGTTGTTGCACTTCCACCTCGGCAGCCAGATTACGAACATTCGCCACGTGAAGAGTGCCTTGACGGAAGCGGGTCGCATCTACGTCGATCTCGTCAAGCGCGGGCTGGGACTCGATATTATTGACGTCGGCGGCGGACTCGGCGTTGATTACGACGGGTCGCAGACGAACTTCGAGTCGAGCGTTAACTACTCGCTTCAAGAGTATGCCAACGACGTCGTCTATCACCTGCACACGGTCTGCGAAGACGCCGGTGTGCCGCATCCGAATATCATCTCGGAGAGCGGACGGGCGATCGCGGCGTATCATGCCGTGCTGGTCTTCGGTGTTCTCGGCGTCGCCGGGCAAGGGAATGACGACCCCATTCCGGATTCGTTCCCCGAAGAATTCGAGCAGCCACTGCATACCTTGCTCGAAACCTACAAACGGCTCGCGCCGCGCAACGTCTTGGAGAGCTATCACGACGCACAGCAGGCGTTGGACATGGCGATGAATCTGTTCGCCGCAGGCTACCTGCCGTTGGATCAACGCAGCATCGCGGAAACTTTGTTCTGGGCCATCTGCCGCAAGCTGCGCGATCAAGTGCGCGAGCTGGAATACACACCGGACGAGTTAAAGGGACTCGATCGGATGCTGTCGGACACGTACTTCTGTAACTTCTCGCTGTTCCAGTCGATGCCCGACAGCTGGGCGATCAAGCAACTGTTCCCCGTGATGCCGATCCACCGGCTCAATGAACGACCGACGCATCACGCGGTGCTGGGCGACATCACTTGCGACAGCGACGGCAAGATCGACCAGTTCATCGATTTGCGCGATGTGAAGCACTCGCTGCGCCTACACAAATTCGATGGGTCGCCCTACTGCCTGGGGGCGTTCATGGTCGGTGCCTATCAAGAAATCCTTGGTGACTTGCACAACTTGTTCGGCGACACGAACACGGTTCACGTGGACGTTGCCGAGAACGGTGAAGTCGTCTTCGGCGAACTCGTGAAAGGCGACACGGTGCATGAAGTCCTGCGTTACGTCAGCTTCAACTACATCGATCTCGTGAACCGCTTGCAGGGAGCCGTCGAGACAGCGGTGCAAAGCGGATTGCTGGGCCACGCCGAAGCGGGACGATTCGTCAAATTCTATGAAGCCGCTCTGCACGGTTACACGTACCTCGAAGAGCCGCAGGAGCATGACGCTCTTTAAGTACGTCGGGCTTTCCAGCCTGACCCGTCAGCCGAGAAAGGCTAACGTACCGCCATGACATTCGTGACCGCCGTCGATCATCCGCTCGTAACACATCATCTCGCACGACTTCGCGACGCCTCGACACCGCCGACTGAATTCCGTGCGCTGGTCCAACGATTGGCCGTCTTGCTGGCCTATGAAGCGACGAAAGATCTTCGACTAACGGAGGTCGAAGTGCAAACACCGCTGACGAAGACGACAGGGCATGTGTTACAGCAACGTATTGGCGTCGTGCCAATCTTGCGAGCAGGGCTCGGCATGGTCAATCCCGTGTTGGATCTCATCCCCGATGCAGAAGTCTGGCATCTCGGTCTGTACCGCGACGAGGTGACGGCTCAGCCCGTGGAGTATTACAGCAAGTTGCCCTCGGCCGGTCCCGTCGAAGTCGCGCTCGTGCTGGACCCGATGCTGGCGACCGGCGGTTCCGCAGCTTCGGCACTGGCCGCTTTACGGCGCTGGGGCGTTCCAACATTGAAATTGCTCTCGCTGATCGCCGCACCGGAAGGTATCGCGGCGTTGGAAGCTCAGTTTCCCGAGGCTCAAGTTTTCGTGTGTGCGATCGACGAGCGGCTGAACGACCAGAAGTTCATCGTGCCGGGACTGGGCGACGCGGGCGACCGCAGCTTCAACACGGTTCCGAATACGGCCAAGTAGCCTGAGCCGAATACAACTGCCGCGCGGCTCAGGGAGTCGGTCTACTTGCGACAGCGTCAGTTGATGGAACGCCTCATCAGCCTGCTGCATGAACGCCTGTGTCGCTGGCATTTTGATTTGAGACAAGTCAAGATAGCGTTGGCGTGAAGGGGTCGGGGGTGTTTTTGGGGCCAAAAAACATACAAAATAAAAAAAAAAAGCCGAAAAAAACAACCCACCCCCCGTTTTGCCCAAAGC